>NZ_JAUBSB010000049.1:0-48623 GCF_036702135.1 Microcoleus sp. LAD1_D3
AAAAGCGACGCTTCTGACATAACTGCTATGCCCGGTGAGGGTAGCGATGGGTTTTTGGCTTTCGAGATGCCACAGTTGGATGGTCTTGTCACTGCTTGCAGAAGCCAAAGTCAAGCTATCAGGACTAAAGACGACGCTATTGACCGGATTGCTATTCCCGGTGAGTGTAGCAATGGGTTTTGGGCTTTGCAAATCCCACAGTTTGATGGTGTTGTCATCGCTTGCAGAAGCCAATGTCAAGCCATCGGGACTAAATGCCACGCTATAGACCTCATTGCTATGGCCGGTGAGGGTAGCGATGGGTTTTTGGGTTCCCACGTTCCACAGTTTGATGGTGTTATCACTGCTTGCAGAAGACAAAATCAAGCCATCTGGACTAAAAGCGACGCTTCTGACATAACTGCTATGCCCGGTGAGGGTAGCGATGGGTTTTTGGCTTTCGAGATGCCACAGTTTGATGGTGTTGTCATCGCTTGCAGAAGCCAAAGTTTTGCCATCGGGACTAAAGGCGACGCTTCTGATATAACTGCTATGCCCGGTGAGGGTAGCGATGGGTTTTTGGCTTTCGAGATGCCACAGTTTGATGGTTTTGTCAAAGCTTGCAGAAGCCAAAGTTTTGCCATCGGGACTAAAGGCGACGCTTCTGATATAACTGCTATGCCCGGTGAGGGTTGTGAGTTCTTTTTGGCTTTCCAGGTTCCACAGTTTGATGGTGTTGTCACCGCTTGCAGAAGCCAAAGTTTTGCCATCGGGACTAAAGGCGACGCTCAAGACAGAATTGCTATGCCCTCTGAGGGTAGCGATGGGTTTTTGGCTTTCCAGGTTCCACAGTTTGATGGTGTTATCACTGCTTGCAGAAGCCAAAGTCAAGCCATCGGGACTAAAGGCTACGCTCAAGACCGAATTGCTATGTCCTCTGAGGGTAGCGGTCGGTTTTTGGCTTTGCAAGTGCCACAGTTTGATGGTGTTGTCACGGCTTGCAGAAGCCAAAGTTTTGCCATCGGGACTAAAGGCGACGCTTCTGACAGAATTGCTATGCCCTTCCAAACTATTGCGCTCTTTTACTGCGGACACTGCTTGTTGCAGCGCAGCTATCACTCGTCCTCTAATCTGTTTTGTCGTCTCGGCAGAAGCATCTAGTTGTTTGAATGCTTGCCCTGCCTTTAATGCTTCCAAAAGTGCTGGGAATGTCTGTCCTGAACGAAATGATTCATTAGAAAAAGCCGTTTCCTGGATGACATTTGCTAAATTCTGGGCTTGAGTGACTTTATAGGTGGCCAATTGCTCTGCTTTAATTAGCGTCTGATTCGCTTGAGTCAAAATTTTATTCGCTTGTCTCTGGGCTTCTAACTCTCGTTCAACTTCCCGCTGTTGTACTTCCCGACTGGCATTTAAAAACTGATAATCCAAATCGCTCAAACTTTTATCGGCGGCCCAAGTTTGAGCATCTTGTAAGGCTTGACCCCGCAACAGTCGCGATTCATCTTGGCAATCAGACTCTATCCAAGCTTTAAAACTTTCGCTGTAAGGGCGGAGTTCCGCTAATTGTTTTTCCACCCAATCAAGGTTAAAAACCGATTGATAAATAGGGTTATAAACTTTAAGTTTGCCAGACTGCTTAACCACCAACCCTGTTAATCGTAGTTCCATTTGTTCGGGACTATCATCAGTCGCTATTTCATTGTGCTGCAAAATTTGCTGATATAGTCCCAATAACCTACTTGCCCGTTGTTCGCTGCGTAAAATGCGATCGCGAATCGTCTTTAAATGCTCTGGTTCATCCTGCCCTTCCCAATTCTCAATTACTTTTTCTCGGACTAAATCTCCTACCCACTCAGCAGGATTTTGCCTGAAGGCAGAGTTGGCATGATTGAGCAGTAATTTACAAACTTTTTGCGTTAAAAACGGCTGTCCTCCTGTCCAATATAACACCGCTTCTAACAATGCTTGCGAATTTTCTGCTGGAGTTTCTAATCCTACTGCCAAAGGTTGCGCTTCTGCTAATTGAAACCCCGTTAACTCTATCCCTCGACCAATATTAAAAGGAGTGCGTCGCTTGTCTTGAATTAAATCTGAGGGAGTTGCCACCCCTAACATCGTAAATGTTAATCGACCATAGTCGCGTTTGTCGGCTCGATTATTATAGCAATCACGAATCACAGCAAAAAAATCTTCTATTTTAAAGTTTAAGCTAATTAAACTGTCCGATTCATCGACAAAAATTACTATGTTCCCTGAGATATTCTTGAGTAATACTTGTTCAATAAATTTACTAAATCGTTTAACATTGGATAGTAAGCTGTTCTGCTCCCACCATTCATCTAAATCAAAAACGTCATACAAATCTAATCGGCTGACGATGCTATCGATCACGCCTGCATACCACTCTTCTGGTGTAATATCTGAGGTGCCAATTTCTGTGATATCAATGCTACTACAGGCGATTCCCTCTGCTTGTAACCGCTGCATTGTCCGCACTCGCAGGGACGATTTTCCCATTTGTCTGGAATTAAGAACATAGCAAAATTCTCCTGCTTTTAAAGCTTGATAAAGTTCTTCATCCGCCTTTCGAGTGACATAAGTTGGGGCGTTTGCAGGCAGACTCCCTCCAACTTGATATTGATAATCCTTCATAGGTAATTGTTAATTCATAGGTGAAAAATCAGAGAATCAAGGAATCAATTTGTACAGTCGTACAGGTTCAGGAATTCCCTTTAACTGTTGCATTCCTAAGTCAATCACATTTAAAGATAAATGGGTTTTAACGACTTGATAAACTGTCTCAGAAATACAGATTCCACCTGAATCTGCTTTCCCTTCTAAACGAGCCGCTAAATTTACACCAGCCCCTCTGATATCATTATTAAAAGAGAATATTTCCCCCAAGTGAATACCAATGCGATGTTGGAGGACATGACTCGGAGGTAAGGTTGTAGCAGCTTGGGCGAGACTTCGTTGTATTTCTAGCGCACAGGCTACTGCTTTTACGGCACTTTCGGGAAAGCAAATTAATAAACCATCGCCCATTTCTTTAAGGACTTTGCCTTGATGTTTAGCGCAGATGCCTCGGATGATGTTGAAATCTCGATTCACTAATTCTAGTGTCAGCTTTTGGTTGGCAACTGATAAGGCGGTGGAATTAACGACATCCGAAAAAATAATAGCTGCTAAATTACTCTCTACGTGCAAGCTTGATTGGTTATTAATTTGTTGCACAGCAGTCATATTCGCTTGGGGAGAGGCTAGGCGATGGCGAAAATATTGACGGTACAAACCACACAATGGCATGACAGCATTTCCCTGAAATTTGATCAACCCCATGCTTCGCAATTTAAAAGCCTCTCCGGTGTGAATCTCTACAGGTTGTTCGCTGTTAATTACTTGTCTAATTGTTGCTGCTAGTTCTGCATCTGTTTCCAAGTTAACTAAATGCCGTCGTAAATGATCGTAGTAAGGGCCTTCTTCAGTAGGAGCGACTTTTAGCAAGCTATCTAAGGTAATTCTACCCCTGGCAACTTGGTAGAGAGCAACTCTAACTAAATAAGGATGACCGCCCACTATTTCCATCAGGTCACAAATCTCTTGATTTGACCAATTTAATCGGTGTCGATTCACTAAATCAGTTACCTGTCTCTGATTGAGTTCAGGTAACTCTATGGGCAATCCCACGTTAAATGGCGACTGATTAATATTGAGAGGAATATAAACTTCTTGAGAGTGAGAAATGACTAACCTTAGCTTTTTCCAAATTTCCTCATTTTTTCCCCGCTCGTGCCAAGCTCGTAATAATCCAAAGAAGTCGGTGGCTATTTCGGAATGCTGAAAAATCCGATCGACTTCATCTAACCCTAAAACAAGAGGCAGATCGCTGTCCGATAGTAGATAGCGTTGGAAATACTTCGTAGTTTTATTTTTACTGCCGAGAACGCCTTTCCAATATTCTCCTAACCTATCTTCTAAATTTAATTCATTGGTAATCTCACCACAAAACCACTGCAACAACTCATCAAGATTGGTGAGAAAACTACCATCAGCCCATTGAAAGTTTAAATACGCTGTTTGATATCCCTGTTCCTTGGCGTGGTATAAAATTCGCTGCACTAAGGAAGTTTTTCCCATTTGCCGGGGGGCTTTGACTCGGATTAAAGCTCCGGGTTTTACAATAGTTTGGTAGCAGTCCGATTCGATGGGAGGACGATCGATATACAGGGGAGAATCTAAACTAACAGAACCTTCTGGGTTATCTAAATTGAGCAGAGAAACGGGAGGTGCGGCGATCGATCGCGCATTTTCCAGCATAGGCGACGACTCCTCAACGATATCGCTAACAGAAGCATCGCGCGATCGCTCTGGTGCATCCAAATGAGAAAAATCCGACTTCTTCTTTAATACCGGAGTAAGTTCTTCTGGAATTCCTGCCATGCTGATGCTAACGCAACCCAACTTATAGGCAAATTCGATCGACTCCCCCGCCGCCAACGTATCGTAAAAACCTACAGCAAATTCTCGTGCGGCCTTATCTCCCACGGCTTGGTTCATGCCGATCACATAGGGAATGTGACGTGCGATCGCAGACGCTTGCACTTCTGAATAGCAAGCGTTGAGTATGACGCACTCCACGTACTCATTAAACGCCTCAAACAAAGCTGCCAAAGCTTTGGCATTTACCAGCTTAATCTGCCCCATGTCATCTTCTAGGGCTAAACCGCTTTCTCCTGCACCATGCCCTGAGAAATGCACCATCTCTGGTTTATAATCTAATACGGCTCGCTGCATTTCTCTTGGCGTCACCGCCCACTGTTGCTCAAGTTGAAACTTGTCGCGCTTTTTAGAGCGTTGCAACCCCTCTGCAATTTCCTTGGCCTCTTCACCTAAGCGCAGGGGAGTGGAGTTTTTCGGGTTGGCGGCCAAAAACAGGATCGTTTTTTTCTTTCTTGGGGTACTACTCATCAATGGAACCTTCACGCTTAGGAGATACAGGAGTTTAACGAGACTATCCCAGTCAGGGCGAGATATTTCTTGCCTTTACGGTATTTAAGCACAAACATCTTTATTTTTGTTGGTCAGTAAACTGGCAGTAACGATCGCCCTGAGTCAAGCATAAGCAATCGAAAAGGCGATTGCGACTCTCAACTAATCATTTGAACTCTGTATTCAAGAAGTGCGATCGGCTTCCCCTTTTGTAGTCGTATTTTTATAAATATCGAGATTCTTTGCCCATGTAGGACTAATTCCTCCTGCTACATCTTTAGAAATATTCTTGATAATTAATCAAGCTTCCTTCTTCGTTCTTCGTTCTTCGTTCGACTCTTCCTCTACGTCAAGAGCGTCAAGAGCGGTTAATTTAAAGAATTTAGTAATTTTGGATACAATTCCCGACTCAACAGTCGATCGAACTCCTCAATTTTCGATGCGGATCTAAAATTCACCTAAAGTTCGACGCCCTTTCGCAAAACCCTCCCTAAGATAGAAGTTAGGGGAATATCGGTCTAATAGCCGATTCAGGCGCAAGTGTCAAGCACCTGAACAACCCAAACTCAGAGCCGCAAGACAGGGAGGTTATCAATATCATGGTACAAGCGCCGACAGGGGAAGCCCGACTGGGCCCGATCGATCAGGTGCAAGCCTTAGACCGAGATTGCACGACTCTCTCCCGTCACGTACTCCAGCAACTCCACAGCTTTTCAGCAGATGCTCAGGATCTCAGTGCGCTGATGAATCGCATCGGGCTGGCGGCAAAGCTGATCGCGAGGCGGCTCAGCAGAGCCGGGTTAATGGCAGATGCCTTGGGGTTTACAGGGGCTACGAACGTGCAGGGAGAATCCGTCAAAAAGATGGATATCTATGCCAATGAAGTCTTTATCTCGGTATTCCAGCAAAGCGGACTTGTCTGCCGCTTGGCTTCGGAGGAAATGGAAAAACCCTACTACATTCCCGAAAATTGTCCGATCGGACGCTACAGTCTGCTCTACGACCCTATAGACGGTTCTTCCAATCTTGACATCAATCTCAATGTTGGCTCCATATTCAGCATCCGCAGGCAAGAGGGGGACGATGAAGATGGTTCTGCTTCCGACTTGCTGCAACATGGACACAAACAAATTGCCGCTGGTTATGTGCTCTACGGCCCGAGTACCATGCTGGTTTATTCGATCGGTCAGGGCGTTCATTCCTTTACCCTCGATCCGAGTTTGGGCGAGTTTATTCTAGCTAACGAAAACATTAAGGTTCCCGATCGCGGCCCGATTTACAGCGTTAATGAAGGCAACTTCTGGCAGTGGGAGGAATCTTTGAGAGACTACATTCGCTACGTACACCGCAGCGAAGGCTACAGCGCCCGTTACGGTGGGGCTTTGGTGGGAGATTTCCACCGGATTTTATTTCAGGGAGGCGTGTTTTTGTACCCCGGAACGGTCAAACAACCGGAGGGCAAATTGCGTTTGCTCTACGAATCGGCTCCCTTGGCGTTTTTGATGGAGCAAGCCGGCGGGCGCGCCAGTACGGGCATTCAAGACATCTTAGACGTTGTGCCGACCAAACTGCACGAGCGATCGCCCTTGATAATCGGCAGTAAAGAAAATGTAGCGATGGTCGAGTCTTTTATTCAAGATCGATCGCGCAATCCTAGAACAGCCCAAGAGTGAAGGAAGTTCGGCAACGGATTATGTAACGGATGTAACGGATGTCAGGAAGAGGGAAGTTCGGCAACGGATTATGTAACGGATGTAACGGATGTCAGGAAGAAGGAAGAGGGTTTTAACTTATAACTTTCGACTCCCAATTACCAATTGCCCATTACCACTTTTCAATTACCACTTTTCAATTTTCAATTTCCAATTTCCAAGTCCCAATTAACAGCTATCAAATTGTAGGAGTTACAGTAATGACAGCAACACCAACGAATCACCTGTTAGAAATCAAAGAAATTGGCCAAAGTATCTGGATGGACAATTTGACTCGCGATCTGATCGAGTCGGGCGAACTCAAACTGATGATTGAAAGTAGGGGACTGCGCGGGATTACATCTAATCCAGCTATTTTCGAGAAAGCGATCGCGGGTAATGTGATTTACGACGCAGATATCGAAGCGGGCATCCGGGCCGGCAAATCTGTCATGGAGATTTACGAATCTCTGGTATTTGAAGATATCCGCAACGCTTGCGACATCTTCGCCCCAGTTTACGCAGAGTCGAAGGGTTTGGACGGTTACATTAGCATTGAAGTGCCACCGACGATCGCCAACGACACAGAAAGCACGATTAGCGAAGCCCTGCGCTATTACCAAGCCCTCGGCAAAGAAAACGTAATGATTAAGATTCCGGGAACCGCTCAAGGTTTGCCCGCAGTCGAGCAAGTCATCAGCGAAGGCATTAACGTTAACGTGACTTTACTGTTCTCGGTTGACAGCTATGTCGAAACCTTCTGGGCTTACATTCGCGGTTTAGAAGCGCGGGCTGCTAAAGGTTTGGATGTGAGCAATACTGCTTCTGTTGCCAGTTTCTTCTTGAGCCGGATCGACATCAATATCGATGGCAAGATTGACGAGAAACTCAAAAATGTCACAGATATTTCCACCAAAGCCAAACTGGAAGCAGTGAAGGGGAAAGTTGCGATCGCCAATGCGAAGGTAGCTTACCAGAAGTATAAAGAGATCGTAGCGAGCGATCGCTGGCAAGCTTTAGCTGCCAAGGGAGCGAAAGTACAGCGCTTGCTGTGGGCTTCCACCAGCACCAAAAACCCCAACTACAGCGATGTCATGTACGTCGATGAACTAATCGGCCCCGACACCGTTAACACTTTGCCGCCGAACACTGTTGAAGCTTGTTTCGACCACTGCGATGTCGCACCCCGGATTGAGAACAATGTCGAAGAAGCTTACACGCTGATCGAAAGTCTCAAAGATCCCGACATCGACATCAACTTGGACAAAGTGATGGCAGACTTGCTCCTCGACGGGATTGAGAAATTCGTCACCCCGTTCCAATCCCTGATGGATTCCTTGCAAGAGAAAGTCCAGAAGTTGTCACCCGTCGCCTAGACAGATATCTGTATCCTTGAAGGCAGAAGCGTTGAGGATTCGGAATAGATAATTGTTTTGGCTCCTAAATGCTGATTTTTAAATCCTCTCTAGGAAAAATGTGCGCAATTGCGCACATTTTTCCTAGAAAAAAAAATCTAGTCCGTCCTCTAGCACGACTCTCGCCAGAACTCCAACTCCAATTCTCCATCTCCCACCGCTGAGGAATTGCTATGCAAAGTACCAATACCCTACTAGAGAGCGAGTATGCAACCGGCCAACTTGATGTCGCCGAACGGGCGAGGCTTCAAGAACTGGAATTGATCGTAGAACAAGGACTTCAGACTTTTTACGAAGTCGGCAAAGCCCTTAACGGAATTCTGGTACAGAAACTGTACCGGGAAACCCACAAGACCTTTGAGGGTTATTGCTTAGAAAAGTGGAACATAGCCAGACGGACAGCCTATCAATTTATTGAGGCAGCCCTCGTGATGGAAAATTTGTGCGCAATTGCGCACATTTTGCCTAGAAAGGAAAATCAAGTTCGTCCTTTGACCAAACTCTCCCCAGAATTACAAATCCAAATCTGGCAAGAAGCAGTAGAGTCATCACCCAACGGCATTCCAACTGGTGCAGCCGTTAAGCGCTTGGTTGAGGAGCGATTTCCTTCAGACGGAAGCGGGAGAACTCATAAAGATAGTGCTTCAGAATTGGAGAAATTGCGATCGGACAATCAGCGCCTTAGAGAGCAAATCCGAGAGCAAAACAGAGAAAGGGATCGCCGTAGTGCTGCTGTGGCGTTGGAGTTGGAGCAACTGCGAGCCGAAAACAGGCAGTTGAAAGCTGAACTGCTACAGCGCGATAAAGATTGGGAAGTGCGACTGGCTGCTGAGAGGATAAAAATCCGGGAGGAAATCAGAGCGGAAGTCAAAGCAGAGTATGAAGGGCAAATTAACTCTCTCACCCAGCAACTAGCAGAAATGACCGCAAACTATCATGGTGTCTTGGCACGGTTAACAGCACTAGAAAAAGGAAAGTAAATGGTAACGCTACTTGAAAATCCACTGCGGGTCGGTTTGCGAAAAGAACGAGTGCCGGAACCACAAATTCTGGTAATCTTCGGAGCTTCTGGGGATCTTACCCAGCGCAAACTGGTACCTGCAATTTATCAGATGAAGCGCGATCGACGCTTGCCACCGGAAACCACCGTGGTGGGAGTAGCCCGTCGCCCTTGGAGTCACGATTACTTCCGAGAGCAAATGCGCGAAGGCATTGAAGAATTTGGCGGCGGTATTGGCAATGAAGATTTTTGGCAAGATTTCGCTAAAGGTTTGTACTACTGTCCGGGCGACATAGATAACCCCGAAAGCTATCAAAAACTCAAAGATTTCTTAGCGGAACTCGACGAAGAAAGGAGAACTCGCGGCAATCACATATTTTATCTATCAGTTTCCCCGAACTTTTTCCCAGAAGCAATTAGGCAACTGGGCGCGGCTCAAATGCTGGTCGATCCAGTAAAACACCGCTTGGTAATTGAAAAACCCTTCGGCCGCGACTTGAGTTCGGCAAAAGCTCTCAACCGAGTCGTGCAGAAGGTTTGCCAAGAACAGCAAGTTTACCGGATCGACCACTATTTGGGTAAAGAAACTGTTCAGAATTTAATGGTGTTCCGGTTTGCTAACGCGATTTTTGAACCGCTGTGGAATCGGCAATTTGTCGATCACGTACAAATTACAGTTGCAGAAACAGTAGGCGTAGAAGACCGGGCGGGTTACTACGAATCCTCTGGGGCGTTGCGGGATATGCTGCAAAACCACTTGATGCAGATTTTCTGTCTGACGGCGATGGAACCGCCGAACTCGCTCGACGCTGACAGCATCCGCACCGAAAAGATGAAAGTTCTGCAAGCAACTCGCTTGGCAGATTTGAATAACTTGGAGTTCTCAGCGATTCGGGGTCAATATTCCGCCGGTTGGATGAAGGGCAAACAGGTGCCAGGATATCACGAAGAACCGGGGGTTGCTCCCAACTCGACAACGCCGACTTTTGTGGCGATGAAGTTTATGATTGACAACTGGCGTTGGCAGGGAGTGCCTTTCTACCTGCGAACCGGCAAGCGGTTGCCGAAAAAAGTTAGCGAAATTGCGATTCAGTTCCGCGAAGTTCCGCTGTTAATTTTTCAGTCTGCCGCCCAACAAACTACTCCTAACGTTTTGACCATGCGGGTGCATCCGAACGAGGGGATTTCGCTGAGGTTTGAGGCGAAAATGCCGGGGCCGGATTTGCGGACGCGGACGGTGGATATGGATTTCAGTTACGGTTCTTCCTTTGGGGTGACATCTTCGGATGCTTACGATCGACTGTTAATTGACTGTATGCTGGGCGACCAAACTTTGTTTACCCGTTCTGATGAAGTGGAAGAAGCTTGGCGGGTGGTAACGCCGGCGCTGATGGCTTGGGAATCGTCCAACGAACAGGAGTTGGTTCCTAAATACGAAGCGGGTACTTGGGAACCGGCGGAAGCAGAACTGCTAATTAACAGAGACGGTCGCAAGTGGCGCAGACTTTAAGAGTCATTAGTCCGCAGTCTTTAGTTTATTGGTCAGGATTAGTCATTATTGATTAGCTAAAAACCAATGACTAAGAACCAATGACTAATGACTAATAACAAATAACAAAGGAGAAAAGATTTATGACGATGACACCGATGAAAGCTCCGCCTCTGGTTTCGCTACAAAGTCCTAAAGATGTGTCGATCGACCAAATAGAGGCCGAATTGAGTCAAATTTGGGAAAGTTACAGAGAATCGGGGTCGAAAGGGGATTTTCCGATCGCAAGTAGGGCAACAACTTTTACTTTTGTAGTCTACGAACCGGAAGAAACTCAGCGTTTATTAGCGGATCTGGGCTTTTACGACGGGCCGGTGGACGGTATTACCGGGCCCATGACGGCATCTAGCATCAGGGCGGCTCAAAAAGCTTACGGACTGCCGAGAACTGGCAAACCTAACGCTGAATTGCTGGCGACTTTGCGGGAAGAAGTGGCTCGCAAAAATTCAAATGGCGAGGAGATGGGATCGAGTGGTTTGGGTTCTGGGGGTTCGGGCGTGGCTGACGCGATTGTCGCTGCCAATCCCTGCCGGATTATTGCTCTGTGCCCGACGGCGGGGGAAGATACGGGCGTACAGGCTCAAGTCGCTGCTTATTGTCCGGTTCACAAGCGCACCACTGGCAATCTGATCTGCTGCGAGTATATTACGCTACGGGGTACGGAAGCTGCTTTGGAACGGGTGAGCGGCATCGTGACGGCGTTGACTATCCCAAATTTGCCGACGCTGCTGTGGTGGAAAGCGAATCCTGATGCCGATCGAGGTTTGTTCCAGCGGCTGGCGGCAATTAGCAGTTCTGTGATTGTTGACTCTAGCAGCTTTGCCGAGTGTGAAGCGGAATTGCTGTTGATGCAAAGTCTGATCGAGGAGGGAATTCCGATCGCGGATCTGAATTGGCGCCGACTGGCCGCGTGGCAGGAGTTGGCTGCTGAGGCTTTTGACGCCCCGGAACGTCGGGCTGCGATTCGGGAAATCGATCGGGTGACGATCGATTACGAACAGGACAATTCTACGCAAGCGCTGATGTATTTGGGTTGGCTGGCGAGCCGGCTTCAGTGGCGTCCGGTTGCTTTCAAACAAGAGGAGGGCGATTACCACATCAAGCGAATTAAATTCGCGGGGCCGGACGAACGGGTTGTCGAAGCTGAGTTGGCTGCTATTCCTACTGCTGATTCGGGCGATATCGCGGGCGATTTGATTGCTCTGCGTTTGAATTCTACCAACGAAAAGGCTGACTGCGGTACGGTTCTGTGTTCGGAAGCCGGTGGCTGTATGCGGATGGAAACGAAGGGTGGCGCTCAAACCGATCGGTTTAACCAGGTGAGTCCTCTGTTCGATCAGGTAACGGAACACTTGCTGGGTCAGCACTTGCAGAGTTGGGGCCGAGATGTGCTTTACGAAGAAAGTTTGGCAGTGACGGCTCAAATGCTGAAGTTGGCTAAGCGGTAAAGAGAAGTTCGGCAACGGATTGTGTAGCGGATGTAACGGATGTAACGGATGGATGGAATCAGGAGAAAGGAGAAAGGAATAAGTAAGACGGATTGAGTTAGCATTCAGTGGGGCAGGCAATGTCTGCCCTACTTTTTTAGGAGTTATGAATTTTCAGTTAGGAATTTTGAATTAATAATGTTCTTTAACTCAAAAGTTTAAATTACTTCCAAAAAACCACGAAATTACCGCTATTCTTCTCATTCTTCCTTCGCGCCCTTCGCGTCTTCGCGGTTCGTTAAATATGTATTTTTTGTAACTAATCTAGAACTATGACTTTAGTAATTGCTGGCGAACGCAGCGGGGCGGGAAAGACTACTGTAACGATCGCCCTTTTAGCTTTTTTAATCCGTCGCGGCTTGAATGTTCAATCTTTTAAGGTTGGTCCCGATTACATTGACCCCATGTTTCATGCTTTTGTTACTGGTCGCCCCTGTCGGAATTTAGACCCGGTATTAACCTCTGAATCTTATGTAAATAAGTGTTTTTATCGTCATATTCAAGATGTCGATTATGCCTTAGTTGAAGGGGTAATGGGGCTATTTGATGGGGTTTCTCGGAAGAAGGAAGAAGAAAGTTCGGCAACGGATTTCGTAACGGATGTAACGGATACAAGTTCGGCAACGGTTGTACGAGATGTAAAGGATGTAACAGATTTAACGGATTTAAGGAAGCCAGAAGGAAAACAACACTATTCTATTTCCTTTGCTTCTACCGCTCATGTTGCTTATTTGCTGAATTTGCCGGTATTGTTTGTGATAGATTGCAGCAGGCTCTCTGGTTCTGTGGCTGCGATCGCCCACGGTTTTCGTTCTTTTAACCCTGACCTTAAATTCGCTGGTTTGGTGCTGAATCGGGTGGCGAGCGATCGACATTTGGAACTGCTTCAAGATGCTCTCAAACCGCTCAATTTACCTATTTTGGGGGTTTTGCGTAGGGATGAGGCTGTTACTATTCCCGATCGACATTTGGGTTTGATTCCGGCTGAGGAGTTGCCGAATCTTCATGCTGCGATCGATAAGTTAGCGGATTTGGCTGCTGTTAGTTTTGACTGGGAGCAACTTTTGCCTTTGTTGGCTGCAACTCGAAATGAGGGGGGTGAGGGGTCAGAGCAACTTTCGGGTAGGCACAGTCTCCCTTCTGTTATTGTAACTAAAAAAGATGATGTTGTCAACTGTTTGGGAAAACAATTTGGAGTGAGGATTGCAGTTGCGCGCGATCGGGCTTTTAATTTTTACTATCAGGACAATCTTGATTTGTTGGAAGATTTGGGTGCGGAGTTGGTATTTTGGAGTCCGCTTGATGATGCTGTTTTTCCTGACAATGTGCAAGGGTTATATTTTGGTGGCGGTTTTCCCGAAGTGTTTGCTCAAAAATTGAGCGGTAATGTTTTAATTCGGGATGCGGTAAGAAGTGCTATTTTTTTGGGAATGCCGACTTATGCGGAGTGCGGCGGTTTAATGTACTTGTGTGATTCTATTGTAGACTTCGATGGCAATTCTTGGCCAGGGGTGGGAGTGTTGGAAACTGCTGCTGCGATGGGAAAGCGTTTGACGCTGGGATACCGAGAAGCTGTGGCGGTGAGGGATAGTTCGGTGTTAACTGCTCTTGATGAGGTTTGGGGACATGAGTTTCATCGATCGCATTTAATTGTGGAACCGAGTAATCCAGTTTATCACAGTTGGAGGTATGGGAAGCGGGGGGAAGTTGAGGCGGTTGCTGAAGGTTGGGGAGTTTGTCAAGTGCACGCTTCTTACTTGCATTTGCATTGGGGTGCTCGGCCTGATATTCCGGCTCGTTTTTTGCAGCAGTGTGCTGATTTTGATTGTAAGGGTAATTTGGGCGATCGAGAAAGTGAACTAGATTTTTTTATTTAATTAACCGCAGAGGACACAGAGGGCACAGAGAAGAGATGAGAGAGGATTTACTGTATTAGAATGTTCCTAACGGATCAAGCTAGGAATGTTGGGCTTTATGAGCGAATCAATTTCGACTAAGCAGTTATCCGCACAATGGGTGACACCGGAGAATTTTCGGAGTTACGGTCAAGTTATCTGGGCGGCTGTTGATGGCAAGTCTTTCGATGCTGAGGATGCTCAGTTAAATTTGCAAAATGGTATTCCTAGATTTTACATCATGCGACTGCACCAGAAAGGTCGCAAGTTTGGCAAAATTACGAGGCATATTCAATGTACTCAGTGTTTGGGTTCTTTGGATGGGAAGGATTGGTTGATGGCGGTTGCGCCTCAGGGGGATAGCTATAAACCGAGTTTAGAGGAGATTGCTGCTTTTCGGATTCCGGGCAATTGTTTCATTAAGTTAGATGTGGGAACTTGGCACGCTGGGCCGTATTTTGATGCGGATTTTGTTGATTTTTACAATCTGGAATTGAGCAATACTAATGTGGTTGACCATTTTACCTTTGATTTGGTGAAAAATCACAATCTGGAGTTTGAGATTGTCTGATATTGGCGATTTGTAGTTGCGCTTTATTCGGGGTGATTAGGGTTATAGGTTGGTTTTTTTAGTAAGATTTTTTAACCGCAGAGGACGCAGAGGAGGAGAAGGATGGGGTTCGCAAGTGATTGGCGAATTCTTTTGGTCTCACTAGGCTGAATGGCCACGCTTGAAGGATAAAGTTTACAAGTGTTAAAATAAGTGCAATTGTCATGCCTGAGCAAAAGTATAGCATTGTTCTGCGCGAATGTCGTTTGTTGGGTGCGATCGACGATCGCCCAACGGTAGATATTGCTATTGAGAATGAGCAAATAGTCGCCGTTTCGCCGCACATCTCAGAACTTGGGGAACGCGAAATCGACATTCAAGGCAATTTAGTTAGTCCTCCTTTTGTGGAGTCGCACATTCATCTCGATTCGGCTTTGACTGCGGGGGAACCGCGATGGAATCAAAGCGGCACTTTGTTCGAGGGAATTCAAATCTGGGGGGAACGAAAGCAAAGTTTAACTTTGGATGATGTCAAAAAACGGGCTGTTGAAACTTTAAGGCTGCAAGCGTCTCAAGGGATTTTGTTTGTCAGGAGTCACGCTGATGTTAGCGAACCGACGCTGACTGCTTTGCAAGGACTTTTGGAAGTTCGAGAACAAGTCAAAGATTGGATGACTCTGCAAGTTGTGGCTTTTCCCCAAGACGGGATTTACGGAAGTCCAGAAAATGACAAACTTTTAGAGAAATCTCTGGATATGGGTGCGGATGCTGTGGGCGGGATTCCGCATTATGAGTTGACGCGGGAAGATGGGGTGAAGTCGGTTGAGCGAATTTTTGAACTTGCTGAAAAATACAATAGATTAATAGATGTTCACTGCGATGAAATCGATGATGAACAGTCGAGATTTTTGGAAGTTGTAGCAGCTTGTGCGATTAGAAGCGGGGCTGGTTCGCGGGTGACGGCTAGCCACACAACTGCCTTCGGTTCTTATAACAATGCTTATGCTTTTAAGCTGATGGGAAGTTTGGCCAAATCGGGAATTAATTTCATTGCCAATCCTTTAATTAATATCACTCTGCAAGGCCGCGCTGATACTTATCCCAAACGCCGTGGGGTGACGCGGGTTAAGGAATTGTGGCAGCAGGGATTGAATGTGAGTTTTGGCCACGACTGCGTGCAAGATCCTTGGTATAGTTTAGGTACGGGAAATATGTTGGATGTCGCTCATATGGCGGTTCATGTTTGTCATATGACGGGAATGGCTGAGATTGCAGCTTGTTTTAATATGGTGACTGTCAACGGTGCTAAAACTCTCTATCTGGGAGATGAGAATTATGGGATAGAGGCGGGGAAACCTGCAAATTTGATTGTGTTGGATGCTGATGATTGTTATGATGCAATTAGGAGGCGCGCTGCAGTTCGGTATGTGATTTCGCGGGGTAAGTTGCTGGCGGAAACTGTACCTGCTAAAATTAATTTTTATGGTATTTGACAAACAATATTTGAAGCTGTTAAATTGTGAATCAAGGTGCTATTCCCGATGAGAGTCCGAGAAATTTGCAGGAGCAACTGCTACTGCAAGATGCTAAGGCTGGTAATTGTAGAGCAATTCAGGGCGGGGCTGACGATATACTAGGGGATGTTTCCAGATTAGTTGCCCTCTATGGAGGTAATCCCCAAGACTGGTACAAAATAACTAGCATTCAGGCTTTTACAATTAATGGAGCTTCCGTACAAGTGCACTGGTTTGAAAACGGGGAAATTTTGCAACAAGTGGAATTAAAGTTTAAACGACAATATCCTAAAATAGCACCTAAAAATTTATAGGTAGACAAGTTATGATTGTTCGCTGTATTGCTAATACTGGGGAAGTTCTACCGGAAAATTATATTGATCCGGCCCGAGGTTATACTAAAAAGGTTGAATTGCCGTTGACAGTTGGCAAGGAATATGTTGTTTATGCTATCCGATCCTGGCAGGGAATAGTTTGGTACTATATTTGTGATGATAATTACAGTTATTATCCCATACAAACTCCTGCACCGCTGTTTGAAGTAATTGATAACCGAGTTTCTAAGTATTGGCAGTTTATGCTTGACCCGAATGGGGTGTTAAGGTTCGCTTTTGAGCAGTGGTTTACTGACCCTTGTTTTTATGATAAGCTAACGGATCAGGAAGAGGCGGAGGTTGAGATTTTTGAGAAGGTTAAGGAATTGATGGATGCTGAGGATTTTACTTTGCCTGCGCTGGATGTTGCGGTTGATAAGTTGCGGCAAATTGTCAGTGTTTGAATTGAAAAAGTGCGATTCTCGCAAATTGTTTCTTGACCACCTTGACTCACATACCTTCAAATGGTATCAAATAGGAAGCAGCAGAAATTTGTGAAATAAAATGAACGAAAAAAATGAAGCCAATAAAAACTATGAGACAGTTGGTGATGATGATGTTTTGTTATTCGATGAAGCTACTTTTATGGTGCGTAAGTTTAAAAAGTTAACCGCCAGCAAGTTTAGTAAGATACTTGGGTATTATGTAGAACATAATCTCCAAGGAGGTAAAAAGCAGATAATTGATTGTATGAACGAGCTGCGGATTAACGAACAAATAATAATTTTGGGATCTGAAATAAACTGGAACTCCCCTAAAGAAGGAATCGATTGTCAAGTTCTCAAAATAGGTTCTAAGGGTTGGCAAAAAGGAAAGATTAAAATAGAAGTTAATGAAAATTTACAGTTGGGTGAAACACAGGTATGTATAAAGTTTTGTGCTGATGAACCACTAGAGCCAAAATCGCCTTTAGATGATATCAGACAATCCGAGGAATACAAAAAACTGAGCAATAACAACTGACAGCCCGATCGCGATTACAATACAATTATCGATCGCACTTATATCTGAACCTGAGATTTTAAACCGCAGATGAGGGCAGATGTACGCGGATGAACGCTGATGTTTTTTTGGGAGGGACTCATGGTAAATGTAGAAGAATATGTCGATCGCACCGCTGAACTGATAAACTTACCCTTAGACCCGGAACACCGCCCCGGTGTTGTGGTAAACTTCGAGAGAATAGCTGCGATCACCCGACTCGTTACTGAATTCCCTTTACCCCCAGAAGTAGAAGTCGCGCCGGTGTTTGAACCTTAGATTTTGAACCGCAGATGAACGCAGAGGAACGTAAATTTTTAGCACAAGCGGATGCAGTCGCCACAGCATCAGCGGTTAAAAGTGGTAAAATTACAGCGACAGCGGTTGTGACTGCGGCATTAGAACGAATTGCCGATCGAGATAACGTCCTCAATTGCTTTACTGCTATCACTGCATCAAGCGCACTCGCAGCAGCCGAAAATATAGATAATTCGATCGCAAATAACCAAAACCCAGGCCCTTTAGCAGGCGTTCCCTTCGCAGTCAAAAACCTGTTCGACATCGCCGGAATTACCACTCTAGCAGGGTCAAAAATCAACGCTGGCAATCCTCCGGCTACTCAGGACGCGGCGGTGGTCGCCCGACTAAAACAAGCCGGGGCTGTGCTCGTGGGTACTCTCAACATGGATGAGTACGCCTACGGTTTCGTCACGGAAAACAGCCACTACGGGCCGACTCGCAATCCCCGCGATACTACGCGCATCGCTGGCGGTTCCAGCGGCGGTTCTGCTGCAGCAGTCGCCGCCGGTTTAGTACCCGTCACTCTCGGTTCTGATACTAACGGTTCCATCCGCGTACCGGCTGCTTTGTGCGGTGTCTTTGGGTTTAAGCCTACTTACGGCCGTTTGTCCAGGGCTGGCGCTTATTTATTTTCGGGTAGTTTGGATTGTGTGGGGCCGTTTGGGCGATCGATCAGAGATATGGCGCTGCTGTACGATATCCTGCAAGGCCCTGATTCTCGTGACCCAGTTTGCACTCAACGCCCGCCAGAACTTTGTTCGCCGCAGTTAAATCAAGGCATCGAAGGATTGCGAATTGCTGTTGCTGACGGGTATTTCGCTACAGGAACTCAACCGGAAGCAATGGATGCTGTAGAAATAGTTGCTAAAGCCTTGACAAATATCTTGGATTGTGGTATGAGAACAGAAAAAACAACAAACCCCCCAAAAATAGGGGGGCTTGCGACTGTCAGCATACCGGAATCCGATCGCGCCAGGGCTGCTGCATTTATCATTACCGCCTGCGAGGGCGGAAACTTGCATTTAGACAATTTGCGATCGCGCCCTCAAGACTTCGATCCCGCCACGCGCGATCGCTTTTTAGCGGGAACCCTGATCCCTGCGACTTGGTACTTGCAAGCCCAGAGATTCAGACAGTGGTACCGCGATCGAATTCGCGAAATATTCCAACACACAGACATCATCCTCGCACCCGCCACCCCGATTGCTGCCCCTGAAATTGGCATCGAGAAAATGGTAATAGCCGGACAAGAAATCTTAGTGCGTCCCAATCTCGGACTGTTCACCCAACCCCTATCATTTATTGGCTTGCCCGTTCTTTGCGTGCCCGTACAGCGATCCGGCGCTTTGCCCTTGGGGGTACAAATTATTGGTGCTCCCTACAGCGAAGCGGTGATTCTCCGAGTCGCTGCGGTACTAGAATCGCAAGGCATTATATCTGCCGAATCAATTTAGTGCTAATAATTCTAGGGTTTGTTAGTGCGGTGAAAGCGTCTCTTAGTCCTTCTGGCAATAGCTTTGCGCTTCTGCTTTTCCAACGGGGTTTCAAAGTGGCGGTGCTTTCTCATGTCGGGGAAAATACCCGCTTTGGAAACTTGTCGCTTAAACCGTCGTAGGGCTGACTCAATCCCTTCATTTTCGCCTATTACAACTTGGGTCATTATTTCTCCTTTTGTTCGTTAGATCAAGTTTTATCATATCAAGGTTTTTGACCGCGCGACCTATTGGAGGTCGGGCGATCGACCAAAACCCCAAAATTATACCAAATCCGCTGCCATTACTGCTCTTGATTCTTTAGTCTGCACAGGCAGACTTTGTATGTCAAGGCGCCAATTATATTCGGGCGGTTGAATCAGTTTGGGCTATCAACTGATTTTCCTGCCGCAGGTAAGCTTGAATAAACGGGTCTAATTCGCCGTTCATTACATCTTCGATGGCGGTTGTTTCCACTCCAGTCCGCAAATCCTTGACCATTTGATAGGGGTGAAAAACATAATTGCGAATTTGCTGCCCCCAAGCCGCCTCCACCATATCGCCGCGAATTTCGGCAATTTCCGAAGCCCGCTGTTCCTTAGCAACTACCAACAGCCTAGCCTTGAGTAATGCCAAAGCTTTTTCCTTATTTTGCAACTGACTGCGTTCTTCAGTGCAACGGACGGCCAAACCAGTAGGAAGGTGAACGATGCGGACTGCGGTTTCTACCTTGTTAACATTTTGCCCGCCCTTGCCGCCAGCGCGGGAAGTCGTGATTTCCAAATCTTTTTCTGGAATGTCCAACTTGACGGATCGATCGAGAATTGGCATCACTTCAACGCCAGCAAAACTGGTTTGACGCTTGTCGTTAGCGTTAAAAGGCGAAATTCTGACCAAGCGGTGAGTGCCTTTTTCTGATCGCATATAACCGTAAGCGTAACGGCCGACAATTTCCAAAGAAGCAGATTTAACACCTGCTTCCTCTCCCTCGGAAATTTCCATTAAATGTACTTTGTAACCTTGACTTTCCCCCCAGCGGGTGTACATCCGCAGCAGCATTTCGGCCCAATCTTGAGCATCTGTGCCGCCGGCCCCGGCGTTAATTGTCAAAACGGCGCCGCCTTCATCGTAGGGCCCCGATAGTAATTGTTGCAGTTCCCACTGGTCGAGTTCGCGGGTTAACTGAGAAAGACTCGATGAGGCTTCTTGGAACAGGGACTCATCGGCTTCTAACTCCAGCAGTTCTAAAATAGCTTTAGCATCTTCCAAGCTCGTTTGCCAGCCACGATATTGGTCTAAATGAGATTTGAAGTCATTAAGTTCTTGGAGGGTTTCTTGAGCTCGATCTTGGTCGTCCCAAAATGCTGGTTGGGCGCAGATTTGCTCTAAGTCTTGAATTTTTGCTGTAAGTGCGGGGATGTCAAAGATAGTCCTGGGTTGTACCCAGTCGATCGGACAAAGTTTCGATATTGTGTTTGATGTCTAGAACTTCCACTGTGAGTTCTCCTAGTTTTGGGGTGTATTTTTGAGTTTAGCTGAAATTGGGATTTTTCAACAAAATGTTATTGCTTCTTCCTGATTAGATATAGTGCGAACCCGTTGAATTAAAAACTTTACCGCATTAAAAATTCAAAATTCAAAAAAAGTTGCTATAGTCTAAAATCAGGTTAACGCTCTCGATGGGAGTTAACTGCCATGATTTCCCCAGAACTAAAATTCAGCTTGCCGTCCACCGAAGACCTGCCCTGTTCGGACGATACCCCTGTGGATAACGAAGACCAGAATCTGCTGCCGAACCTATTGTTGTTTGTCCTGACCAGCATTTGGTCGGCTCGCATGGATTGGTACTTTGGGGTAGATATGGCGGTGTATCACACCACAGGAATCAGTCCCAAAGTGCCTGTCGTCCCCGACGGGTTTCTCAGTTTGGGGGTGGAGCGCCGAAAAGGGGGCAAATCTCGCCGCAGCTATGCTGTCTGGGAAGAAAACGAGGTTGTGCCGATCGTAGCATTGGAAATGGTGTCTCACAAACCCGGCGGAGAATACGACGATAAAATGTCGATTTATGCCGGGTTAGGGGTTTTGTACTACATTATTTACAACCCCGAATTTTGGCGGCGCGATCGGCATCAACCGTTTGAAGCCTACAAGCTGATTGACGGGCAGTATCGCCAGCAGATTGGCGAGCCCTATTGGATGCCAGAAGTGGGACTGGGCATGGGGCGATCTGGGCAAGTTATTGGGGGCATCGAGCAAGAAATTCTGGTTTGGTACGACGAGTCGGGAAATGTCTATCCCCTGCCGGATGTAGCGGCGGGGCAGATGCGCGAGGAGTTGAGGGTAGAACGACAGCGAGCCGAACGCCTAGCTGAGTATTTGCGATCGCAAGGGCTCGATCCCGATAACCTGCCTGAATCGTGACGTGAAATTCGATCGCTTCACCACATTAAAACCAGGGTTCCCGATAGAATTAACAGCGTTATCCGTGTAGTGCCTTCCTTCTTATATATACTGCGAACCTGTTGAATTGAAAGTTTTACCGCATTCGTGAGCGCATACGTCCAACCTTTTAGAACAGGAAAAACTTTTTGTGAGGTCTTCGCGAAACCAATCTCTGGCGATCGCATCTTTCACAGATTGAGTTCTGAGAGAATTAAACCCCTTGCCGTACTTTTCAATTAAACCCAGCATTTGCGGTCTGTAAGTGTGGTTATAAACAGCGTATTTAGTATGGCTTACCCAACAGCAAGGCCAGAGTTCCGCTTCAAAACTGATGAAAATCTCTTTGGTGGCTTGAGTTTGACAGCTAATTTCTACATTACGGTAGTAATTATTTAGGCTACCAAATTTTTCTACAGCTTGGATAAATTGGTCTCCCTGTGGATTTTTATATTGTTCCAGTGATGGGGGTTGCAGTTCTTCGCTGGCTGGCTGTGATGGGATAGGCTGAGTTTGAGCGGGTGCTTGAGAGGTTTCGATAGCTATAGCTTGATACCAAGCATAATTGGCTTTTCCTGGTTGCCCCAACTGCGTCAAAACTTTAGCTAAATTGCGATAAGCTCCTGCAAAATTGGGTTTAAGCTCGATCGCCTTTTGGTAATAAGCACTAGCTGGTTGCCACTGTTGCTGTTGAGCATAAAGACTGCCGACATTAGCATAAACTTCGGGAAAATTAGGCTGAATTTTGAGGGCCTTGGCGTAACAATCTGCTGCTGCTTGCATCTTCCCCAAACCTTGAACAGCATTGCCTAAAGTTTTCCAGGCTGCTGCAAAATTAGGTTGAATTTTCAGGGCTTGTTGGCTGGCTGCGATCGCCTCTGACAGTTGCCCTTGTTTCAAACATTCCTCACCTTGTCGGTGGAACTGAAGCGCTGCCTGTTCTTGATGCTGAGGGGCTGACACATTAGCTGTTACTGGTTGGTTTTGGCGATCGCTCTTGGCATCTACCTGAGAGTTTTCTGCTTTCTGAGGCTCTTGATTTGCTGACTCTTTATCATAAATCTCTTTCGCCACAAAACGAGAGGTAGCTTTCGGTACAAACTCGACAAATCCTATTTGTTGGGCTAAATCCCGCGCTGCTTCTACTTGGTGCTGGTTGTGTTCAAATATCAAGTAGTGCCATACAGCTTTTCCGCCAGCTTGGATAAAGGCATTAACCGACTGCATTATCCTGTCCCAGTTGGTATTTTGGCGGTAGATGCTGTTAGTATCTGCCAACCCGTCGATACTAAAAATTACGCGATCGTGTTCTCCTGTCATCGCCTTTGCCAGCGATTGCCACCAGTCGGGATTGCGTCCGCTACCGTTGGTGTACAGGCTGATATGAGGAACTCCCATGCGGTGCAAATACTCGATCGCCGGAATTGTGGTATTGCTAGTCATAGCATCGCCGTAGTTGCCGCACATATAAACCAAATCCAACTGAGAGCAAAACTCTTGGGGGAAAATTCTCTCAATATCCTCCATCTTTAATTCTGCCCCCGGCAAAATCGGGTTGTCGGTGCGGGGACACTGCGGGCAAGCTGCATTGCACCTGGAGGTAATTTCTACGCTGACTCTCCTGATATCTTCATATTTTAAGTACATGAGTTTTCCCCAATTAATTTTTTATGAATGTTCAAATCGCGATCGACACAATTAGATACCAAGAGTTTTGATTGAGTGATTAAAAATTAAAATTATACCTTATGTCTGTCGGCTGTGAACATGATATAAGTTTTTTGTATGAGGGACAAAGGAGGCGATGACGACTATGTTGATTCCAAATCTTAATTAAAAAACCGCGGCCGGATGTCGATCGAGCCGCGGTTTTTTTAAGCTAAAGTTTCAATTAATCGCGGCTGTTGATAGCAATCAACAGGCGCAGAATAAAGATGAACAAGTTGATGTAGGTCAAGTACATCGACAGAGCGGCGGGCAAATACTGGTCGTCGCGGTAGCTGCGGGGTAATATGTAAAAATCGACGATCGCAGCGCCGGCAAATATAAACACGCCGATGCCAGAAATGCCAATTTCCAACCATGTTGGGGTGTAGACGCCAAATAGAGAGAGCAGAAACTGACCGCCAACGACGACTAACAAAGCAATCACACCTAAACTGATAGTTTTGGTGAGGGCCATGCCGTCTTGTTCAGAAAGGTTGGAGCCAATTTGGCGGGCGGCGATAAAAGTAATGCCACATCCAAGTGCAGCAAAACCAATACCGGCGATGCCGACGCCTTCGCTTCTGAGGGCTAGAGACACCAATCCGCTGAGGGTGTAGCCTGTAAGCAAGCTGTAGGTTGCCAGCAGAGGCAAAGCGGTATTTTTGTTGTTTTGTTCGGCTGCGCCGCGGGCGACAAAGAACAGAATTAATTGTAGGACGATCGCAGCGATGAATGTGGGAAAGAAGATCGCGGGATAGTTGCGGATCACTCCCAGGCCACCGTAGGTGCCGACAGCAGTTAAGACAAGTCCGCCGCCGACGAAGGGGAGAGCGTTGGAGATGACGTTGGGGCCTACCAGCGCGTGGTTTTTGGCCTCGCGCACGGCTTCGCGGAAATTGCTAGTGTTACTCACGAGGATTTACCTAATTTTGGCTGAGAATTGCTATCTATCATTTTGACAGCTTTACACTGTGTTTGCAAAACCTGAAAGAGTTTAAAGATTTGATAAAGAACGGGGGTGAAATCACTCCAAAGCAGGGATCGATTGTTTATAATCGACTGCGTACAGGTCTGTGCCGTGTCGCTGTCTCCCACCGTTGCGCCTCGCGGCAAAGCTATAATTGAGTTTAAAGGGTCGGGGCTATATGTAGCCAGGGGCCAACTTAAAGTCCATCAAATCGCAGATATAGCTGAAGTCAATCAATTTTGGATGGGGGATTTACGATTGGGGATTAAGGAGTATATGCTAGAGGCAGGGGCCACAGTTGATTTTAGGTTTTTGATTTGGGACTTAGTTGAAACTAGGGATCAGAAACTTGAATAATATAAAATATAAAATTTAAAATCTAAAATCTAAAATCTACAATCGGTTCCGTTAATTACTAAGGTAGCTCAGACAGAGAATGCCCATAAAATTAATGAATAGAGCGAGTTCGATCGACAAACTGCTAAATAGGTAATGTCCAATGCCCACCTTTTTTGAACGCAAATTATTGTCACCTACAGCCGGAATATTATTGGCTGCCGCCACCGTTATTTCCGGTAGTCAAGCTGCCGTTGCAGCTAATGTCCGAGCCGTTTCTACCGCTACTTCAGGGCAGGGTTCAGAACATTTGCTGCTGGCTGATAGTATCGGTCAACTCCCCCAACGTACAACTTCTTCAAGCCAGAACCGGGCAACGGTAAGCCGGGAGCCTCTGCCCGTAAGAATTCCTGAGCCTTCGGCGGTGATAGGGTTGGGTTTAGTTGCGGGTTCGCTGGCGGTGACTCGCCGGAGAGTGAGAGTTAAAAATTAGACTTTTGGCAAAAAAAAGTCTAATTTTTGGATTTTTAACCGCACATAAACGCGGATATCAGGATTTTAGCCGATCGCGTCACGCAGAGCATTTTTAGTCATAGCTGCGATCGACTGTTCGGTAGCTTTCGGTAAGTGATAGTATTTCCCTCCAGAAGTCTTGGCCAATTCCTTCGCAAAGCCAGTCGAAATAAACTTGCTCTCGGTATCAATCACCAGCAACTGCATTCCCAACCCACGAATTTTGGCAGCAATTTCTAACAATTCCTGCTTAATATCAGGCTTTTCTCCATCTACAATCGGTTCGCCCAAAGAACGAGCCAAAGGAATATTCCCCCGCCCATCAGTAATTGCGACAATCGCCACTTGACCAATATCTCCAGACTGTCGCGCATTGACTCCCACCCGCACTGCTTGAGTCAATCCGTGGGCCAGGGGGGAACCGCCACCACAGGGCAAACGTTCCAAACGCTTGCGGGCCAAGGCTATCGAGCGAGTCGGCGGTAGCAGCACTTCTGCTTGTTCTCCGCGAAAGGGAATGAGAGCCACTTGGTCGCGGCTTTGATAAGCTTCTGTGAGTAGCTGCATGACTGCACCTTTGGCCGACTGCATCCGGTTGAGGGCCATCGAACCGGAGGCATCGACGACAAAGACAACTAAAGCTCCAGCTTTTCTCGCCAAGCGCTTCGCCCGAATATCTCCCTGTTCCACAAATACACGGCGCTCAACCCCCCCTTGCTCCCCCTTGCTAAGGGGGGGTTGGGGGGGGTTAGAATTCCGGTCGCGGCGGGCTTTTTGGTAGGGTGCGGCGGCTCTGAGGGTAGCGTCAACGGCAATGCGGCGGACGGGGCCTTTGGGCAATACTGGCTTGACGTAACGGCCTCTATCTTCCGAGAAAATAGTGCTTCTGCTGCCCGATTTGCCTTGGCGGTTGGCGGCTTGGGCGAAGAAAAGCACGCTGGGGTCGAGAATTACGCCTTCGGGGTCGAAGAGAAATTCTTCGGGAATGGTATCTTTTTCTGGTTCTTCTTCAGGTTCCGGGTTGTCTTCATCCTCTTGGTCTTCTTCGTCTTCTTGCTCGTTTTCTGGTTCGTCTTGTTCTTGTTCTGACTGCTTTTGGGGAGGCGGTGGGGGGGGAGGAGGAGGAGAGTTTTCGTCTGGGGGAGTTTGGATGATGGTGGCGCGGGGTACGATGACTAATTCTACGGCGCGGCGCAGGTCTTCGGCGTTAACTTCTGTGCGTCCCTCCATGGCGGCGCAGGCTTTGGCGACGCGGACTGCGAATATTTCGGCGCGGTGTCCTTGAACGCCACCCCGGATGGCTTCTTCTACTAGGTAGGCAATTTGTTCGCGTTTAATGCTGACATCTTTGAGCCATTCTCTGGCTAGGATGATTTGGGTTTTGAGGTTGTCGGTGTCTTCGCTGTATTGATTGAGAAAGTCTTGGGGGGAGCTGGAGTAGGATAAAGCTTGTTCTACTGCATAGACTCTTTCTTCTAGTTCGAGTGCTGCGTCGGCTGAAAGTACGATCGCGATGCGATCAAGCAAATGTTCTCTGAGCGGCCCTTCTTCGGGGTTGTAGGTGGCGATGAATAGAGGTTTGCAGGGGTGTTGGAAGCTAATCCCTTCGCGTTCTATTTGGTTGCGCCCTTCGGTTAATACTGTTAGCAATTGGTTGGAAATGTTGTCATCAAGGAGGTTAATTTCGTCTACATAAAGTACGCCTCGATTTGCTTGGGCTAAGAGTCCGGGTTGAAATACGGTTTGGCCGAATTTTACTGATTGTTCGACATCGACTGAACCTAAGAGTCTGTCTTCGGTGACACCCAAAGGAATTTGAATGAAGGGTGTGGGAATTATTTCTGTCTTTGGGGAATTAGTATCGGTAGTGTTGGAATCTTGCCCGTTTTCTTCCAATAGAAAAGATGCCTTTTCTGCAAGAATATGAGTAGGTTCGGCGTTGCAAAAAGAGTCTTTAACAATTTCAATTGGTGGCAGTAGAGAGTGCAAGGCGCGGGCCATTACTGATTTTGCTGTACCACGGCGGCCTGCGATCGCAACTCCTCCCAATCCGGGATCGACTGCTGCTAACAGCAGGGCTAATTTGATTGCTTCTTGCCCGACTACGGCGGTGAGGGGAAAGGCTGTGGTGGAAGGGCTAAGGTTGGCTGCGGGCATAGGATTTTCGGATGTAAAAATTTGAACTTAATGTTTAGCTTACTTCTTGGAGAATTTTAACTTCTTGGGGTAGAATCACGGTAAAAGTTGAACCGACTCCTATTTCTGATACTACCTCGATTTTGCCTTGGAGCAGCGTGACGAGCCGCGATACTATTGCTAATCCCAGGCCGGTGCTTTCGGCAGGAAAGAGCTGTTTGCCGACTTCTCCGGCTTGAAAGAAGGGGTCAAAGATGCGGTTTGTATATTCGGGGGCGATGCCAATGCCGGTATCTGTAATTGCGATCGCCCACTTTGCTTCTCCGGCACGGTGGCAACTTAATTCGATGCTACCGCATTCTGTATAGCGAATGGCATTGCTCAGGAGGTTGATCAGAATTTGTTGCAGCCGCCCAGAGTCGGAGATTACTTGTGTTGGGGCGCAGTCGCTGGTAACAGCGAGCTTTAGTCCTTTAGCATCAGCAATTGGCTGCATCATTTCTACTACGGTGCTAATTACTGATTGTACATTAGTTCGCTGCAGGTGAAGTTTAATTTTTCCGGCATCGGCGCGAGAAAGTTCTAGTGTGTCATTAATCATGCGGAGCAACTGTCTGCCGTTACGCAATACTCGCTCGATGTGTTCGATGCCGGGGAGGGTATCTTTGACTTCAGGTTGCCATCTTTCTTTTCGCAGGAATAGTTCGGAATAACCAATAATTGAGTTGAGAGGAGTTTTGAGTTCGTGAGCCAAATGGTAGACGTTTTCTTGATTGGCGCTGACAAGGCGAGAGAGTTCTTGATTTGTGAGTTGTAACTGAGTTTGGATTTGTTGAAGTTCCAGCAGCCTCTGAGCAACGTAGCTATTGAAACACTGGGCAATTGCTTCGTCTAGTACGGCATCTATGAGCCGAAAAGCTCTGAATACCTCGGCGGTGGTTCCTGCTAGCAATTCTGCTTCTAAGTGGGAGAATATTACTTGACGCAATAAATGGTATTCGCGGGCTACTTCTGCGGCGTCGTAGCCTTGTTCGGCCCTGAGAAATCCGTGATCTAAACTGGCTTCAATTATTACTTTTATTTCGCTGCGTTGATATTGGGAAAGCACTGTGGCCATCGCCGCCAACAGGTGAGGTATGTGATTCTCGATTGCTGAGTGCGGTAGGGCCTCAGCAGTTTCAATTTTCCGATCCTGACGAACTGCTTCAATCCAATTTTGGACGATAATATCGGTTTTGTCGGCGAGCACTTGGCTGTAGTCCATGATGTCTGCGTAGGGGGTGAGTTTGGCAGAGATTGCCCATGCTTCATTGTAGTTTAGTGATCGCCAGATCGCCATACCAAACTTCGGGCGATCGCGACCCTGCCAAAAGAAGTAGTTTTGAGGTTATTTTTTCCCTATGCCGGATCTCTCTCTAGGGCTCGATCCCAGCTTGTTGTTACGATAATCAGCCCTTCAACCTATTGACAGAAGAGCCATAAAGTAGTAAATTGCCTCACACTAATAGTTTTTAATTTTAAGTTTTAAATTTTTCAGGGGAATAAATGGAAAACGTACAAGCTGTGATTGCTGCAACAACATTTATATGTGTAATTTTCTTAATAATTACAGAATGGATACACCTCACAGTTGCGGCATTTCTGGGAGCGGTGATTCTGGTTTTTACCCACGTGATGACGTTAAACAACGCGATCGAATATATTGGTCGGAGTCACGCAACACTGGGCTTATTCTTCGGTGTGATGGTAATGGTGAGAGCCTTTGAGCCTACCAAAATATTCGACTACTTAGCAACTCAAATGGTGCTTTTGGCGAAAGGCAAAGGCAAAAATCTATTGCTGGGTATTGTCGCAATTACTACCCCAATTTGTGCAGTTTTGCCCAATGCCACGACAGTCATGCTGCTAGCCCCATTAATTCCGCCAATGGCAGAAGAAGTCGGTGTAGATTTTGTGCCGTTACTGATTTTAATGGTATTTGTAGCTAACAGTTCGGGACTGCTGACAATCGTGGGCGATCCGGCGACATTCATTGTCGGTGATGCTATTAACATGAGCTTTGCAGATTACCTGGTAAAGTTAAGTTTGGGCGGGGCAATTGCAGTAGGAGTTATAGTAGTTATGTTGCCTTGGCTGTTCCGCGAAATTTGGCACAAGAACTTAGACGATTTGGAACATTTGCCCCACCCAAAAATTAATCACCCGCGAGTTTTAGCAGTAGGCGGCTTAATTATAGCTTTCGTGCTGACATTTTTTGTAATAGGAGAGTCTCTGCCCGTGCCTATTTCACCGGCAGCCGTTGCTTTGTTGGGGGCTGCTTTGGCAATGCTTTTAGCTCACCATTCCCAAATTGATTCTGTTAATAATATTTTGCGGGATTTAGATTGGAGCACGCTGCTGTTTTTTATGTCTATCTTTGTGCTGATTGGCGGTTTGGAAAAAACCGGAGTAATCGGCAATATATCTGGAATATTAGCAGTGATTTTAGGTAAAAATATTGTTCTGGGTTCTTTAGTTTTGTTATTTTTTGTGGGTTTGATGTCGAGCGTGGTGCCAAATATTCCGTTGGTAGTGGCGATGGTGCCGCTGCTAAAACAGTATGTTGTCAATGTCGGGCTTGCACCGGCAGAAGTGCTGGCGCCGGATTTTGCAGGGCAGTTTCCACCTGCTGTGCTGCCGCTGTTTTATGCGATGATGTATGGAGCAACTTTAGGCGGAAATGGCACTTTGGTAGGAGCTTCTTCTAATATAGTGGCGGCGGGAATTTCTGAACAGCACGGACGCCGGATTTCTTTTCAAACTTTTCTGCGTTACGGACTTCCTGTGATGGCGGTGCAATTAATAAGTGCGGCTGTTTATGTAACTCTTCGGTTTCTGATTTGAAGAAGTCATTAGTGATTAGTCATTAGTCATTAGTTATTAGTCATTAGTTTTGTTGCGAGAGGAAGAAAGAAGGAGTAAGGTGCTTAGTTGTGACCTAAGTATAGAGGTTGCAGTGAGTCCTAAATCTAAACTCCATCCAATTCTAAGGGAAAAATTACAGTGAAGGAGGAGCCAACTCCTACTTCAGAAACTAATTCGATTTTACCCTGCAAGAGGTTGACTAATCGAGCGACAATTGCTAGCCCTAAGCCGGTACTGTCCGGCATCCCAGAAGCCAGGGAGCTGTCGGCTCGAAAATAGGGCATAAAAATCCGATCGCAGTCTTCTGAAGCAATGCCAATTCCTGTATCGGTGATGCAGAGACTCCAATGTTTGTGTGACAATAATTCGGTTTTTATGGTAATAGTACCAGCTTGGGTGTAGCGAATGGCGTTGCTCGTCAAGTTGGTGATAATTTGCTGCAAGCGCAAGTAATCTGTCATCACTTGATCCAGAACCGGATCGCACTCAACGGCGATCTCTAAATTTTTTGCTTTAGCCAAAGGCTCGACTATTTCGACAACAGTGCCGATCGCCGATCGCACCTTTGTCGCAGTTAGCTGCAATTTTATGCGTCCCGCGTCGTACCGCGAGATTTCGAGAGTATCGTTAATTAATCTAAGTAACCGTCTGCCGTTGCTGAGGACTTTATCAATATGTGCCAAATTGGGAGTAGAATCTTTAAGTTGAGAATTGTTTCTTTGGCGCAAAAACAATTCTGAGTAACCAATAATAGAGGTGAGGGGAGTTTTCAATTCGTGAGCTAAGTGAGATAGATTCTCTTGACTGGCGCGAAGTAAGCGAGTCAGCTCTTGATTTGTAAGTTGCAATTGGTTTTGCAACTCCTGTAGTTCTTGGAATCTTGCCTGAGTATAGGTTTGGAAACAGTCAGCAATTGCTTCGTCGAGGGCAGTGTCAATTAAGCGATAAGCTCGGTTCACTTCAGCGGCTGAGCCTTTTAGCAATTCTGGCTCTAAAGCATCGAAAATTACCCTCCGCAGCAAGCGGTATTCCCGCGCAATTTCTTGGGCATCGTAGCCTTGTTGTGCTCTGACAGTCCCGTGGTTTAAACTTTCTTGTATGACTGTCCGAAAGTCGCTGTCTTCTGATTCGGACAGCATAGTTACGATCGCATGCAGTACGATGGGAAGGCTGTCGCGCACGGAATCGTAGGTGAGTTGCTTGGCGGTGTCGATTTCCTCGTCGCCCCGAACAGCTTCGATCCAGTTTTCTATAATTAGGTCAATTTGATCTTGTAACGCTTGGCTAAAATCTATCATGGCTTTTATAAATAAATTGAGCGATCGCATTTTATCTCTCTAGGCTAGTTTAATAGTTAACTTTTTGAATTTTCTCTTTTTGAGCTTTGCCGATCGCCAATGGCTACTTCTAAAGACATATTGACAAAATTAAATGCTCGTGCTAATTTATGTTAAATTGGCTTAAAAAGTCAAGCCTAATCCAGCACTGCGCGATCAAACCAAGCGTGTGGCTGGAGCGGAGGAACCAATTTTCGGGGCGAATCTCTACAGAATTAAAAAGCAAAGTTAAAAATTGCCAAATGTGAGTGTAATTTTTGATTTTGAAATCTAAGGAGAAGGACATCTCTCAGTCCTAGCCCGTCAGCTAACTTCGCAGGCATTGAGAAGAGACTGAAAAGCCAAATTTCTGAACAAGATAGTTTGGCTTCGTCAGTGTCTCAGGTTGGTATTGTTCAAGATTCTTGTACCTGCCCTGACTCTGAAGGAGATTGAAATGTTCATACAGCTTAATTTATCTGCGATCGTACTTGCAGGAGTTGCAACGTGGAAGCGTGTAAAACCCGTTGTCATCCGAGATGCTGTTTTGTTGCCTGCTGCGGGTTTTTTGGGAATTCTTGGCTTGTGGTGGATTGTTGCCAGCTTCAACAGCGATTTGATTCCCACTCCGTATCAGGCATTAATAGCTAATTTAGATTACATATTACATCCATTTTACCAGCGCGGGCCTGGAGATTTAGGCATTGGGTGGCTGCTGCTAGCGAGTTTGCGACGGGTGTTGGTGGGATTTTTCCTGGGTGCAGCAGTTGCGATTCCCGTGGGATTTCTGATCGGGATGTCGAAACCGGCAATGATGGCGCTCAATCCGCTGATTCAAATCTTCAAACCAGTGTCGCCGCTAGCTTGGCTGCCCATAGCTTTATCGATTTTTAATTTAGCAGAGCCGTCGGCAATTTTTGTCATATTCATCACGTCTTTGTGGCCGACAATTATCAACACAGCTTTGGGAGTTTCTAGCGTTTCCAAGGATTATCTGGATGTGGCGCGAGTGTTGGAAATGCCGCGCTGGAGGCGGATTACCAAGATAATTTGGCCGGCGAGTTTGCCATACATTTTTACAGGTTTGCGGATTAGTTTAGGGATTGCTTGGCTGGTGATTGTGGCGGTAGAAATGCTGACAGGCGGTGTAGGAATTGGCTTTTTTGTCTGGGATGAGTGGAGCCGTTTGAACCTGAGTTCGGTATTTTTAGCGGTGTTTGTAATTGGCTTAACTGGATTGTTGCTCGACGCTGCTGTTGACAAAGTTCAGGAATTGGTAACGCATCGATCGGTCATTAATCATTAGTCAGTTTGCAGTTGGCAGTTGTTAGGAAACCAGTTGTCAGTTGTCAACAGTTAACAGTCAACAGTTAACAGTTAACAGTCATTAGTCAAATTAAATATGAGTGACAAGTTTTCCAATGAATGGAAGCGCCGCGAGTTTTTGCAAGGAATGGGCTCGGCGGCGGCGGGAATGGCTTTATCTGGTTGTGGAATTAGCGCGGATCGATCGGCAAAAGGACTCACAGAAGAAGCCTCAGCCGTAAAGCCGGTCGTCGATTCCCGAACCTTAGAAAAACCAAATTTAACCGTAGGATACGTGCCGGTTAACGATTGTGCACCATTTGCGATCGCCTGGAAAAAAGGCTTTTTCCGCAAATACGGTTTAAACGTCCAACTCAACCGCGAAGCAAGCTGGGCAACCTCTCGCGACGGCGTAATCTTCGGCCGCCTCGACGCCTCCCCAGTCGTATCCGGCGCCGTCACAAACGCCCGAGTTGGCGCCGAAGGAGCGCGCCACGCACCCCTGTGTGCGGCAATGACAATTCACCGCCACGGCAACGCCATGACGATGAACAAAGCTATGTGGGATTTCGGTTTACGCCCTTGGCACGAATACAACGGCAATTTAGAAGAATTTGGCAAACAATTTCGAGCTTTTTTTGACAGTCAGCCGTCGGAAAAAAGAGTTTGGGCAGTGGTTCTGAGTTCTTCTATTTATGAATACTTTGTCCGCTACATATCGGCGGCGGCGGGTGTGAATCCGTTCAAAGAATTTCGGGTAATTATTGTGCCGCCGCCGCAGATGGTGACGAACATCAGGATTGGCGCCATGCAGGCTTACATGGTAGCCGAACCTTGGAATACGCGGGCAATTCAAGGCAATTTAGGAGTGGGTTTTACCTTCGTGCAAGGCAAGGAAGTTTGGCTGGGACATCCCGATCGCCTTTTGGGAGTAATGGAATCATTCATTGAGGAAAATCCGAAGACTTATTACTCGCTGGTTAAGGCAATGGTGGAAGCTTGTCAGTATTGCAGCAAGCCGGAAAATCGCAGTGAAATATCGGCGCTGCTGACTGAGCGATCGTTTACGGGGGCGAAACCGAAAAAAGGGGCGATCGACAAATTTACGCGACCAGCAATAGTTGGCGACTATAACTATGGAGGGTTTGACGAAAAAGACCGCACCATACAATCGGAAGATGCAACTATTTTCTATGACATTCCTAAGAATTTGCCTCAAATACCCGGAAATCATTCAACATTTATGTGGCAGTCTCAGAGTATTTGGTTGATGACTCAAGCCGCACGCTGGGGACAGATTAAAGAAGTGCCAAAAAATGCTGAGGAATTAGCTAAAAAAGCTTGGAGAACCGACCTTTACCGCAAGATTGTTGCCGAAATGGCGATCGATTGTCCCAAGGAGGATTACCAAGTGGAATCGGCAGAACTTTTCATTGATAAAAAGGCATTTGATCCTAGCGATCCGGTGGGTTATTTGAATAGTTTTGAAATTCGAGCAAACCGCCCTCAGTCTTTTTTTCAGGCTTAATGTTTGAGATGTTGCGCTTTTCCTAATGTCCCGCCAGGGACTTAAGTCCCTGGCTAATAGCTAAAGTCGGTTTCAACCGACTGCCCAATTTTAGGATTTAGGCAATAGCCAGAAAAGTCAATTAACACTTTACTAATTTTTAGGAGAATACCATGAGTCAATACACTTCTACTTCTATCAGTACCCAAAATTCCGTCAAGAGCGATCGTCTATTTCTGGAAATAGACAATTTGTTCAAGTCTTACAAAAATGGTGACGGTACAGAATTTAGCGTCTTGGAAAATATCAATTTAAGTATTGGAGAAAACGAATTTATTTCCGTAATCGGTCACTCTGGCTGTGGCAAATCAACGCTGCTAAAAATAGTGGCTGGTTTGGAAAAACAGAGCAGGGGTATGGTGACACTGGAAGGAAAAGAAATTCGCAAACCTGGAGCCGATCGCATGATGGTATTTCAGCACTACGGATTGCTGCCTTGGCTGACGGTGCGGGAAAATATTCGGCTGGCAGTTGATGAAGTTTTGCAAAGTCTTAGCCGTTCCGAGAAGATTAGTCTTGTCAACGAACACCTAGCAATGGTAAACTTAACATCGGCAGCCGATAAATATCCAGACGAAATTTCAGGGGGCATGAAACAGCGGGTTGGGATTGCGCGAGCTTTGGCGATTCGACCGAAAATGTTATTAATGGACGAACCGTTTGGAGCGTTGGATGCTCTGACTCGCGGCAAGTTGCAGAAACAGGTGCTGGATATCTGGGAAAATCACAGACAAGCTGCAATGATGATTACTCACGATGTGGATGAAGCTATCTATATGTCCGATCGTATTGTGCTGATGACAAACGGCCCGGCTGCGACAATAGGAGAGATTTTGTCAGTGCCGTTTGCACACCCGCGCGATCGCCAGGAGTTGCGGGAATCGAAGGATTATTACGAACTCCGCAACTATGCTTTGAATTTTCTCGATCGCTACTTTACTCAAGACGAATAACACCCGACGGATCGACATAACAATTCACTTAAGAGAGGTTAAGCCTGTGAATCTCAAAACAATGTTAGCGCGTTTTGAAAGTGCATTGGGATACCAAAATTTAGCAGAAGAAATGGTGTTGCTGCCGGAGCCAACATTACCAGTTTCTAAGAAATCAAAATCCTCAAAACAGGCCAAAACAATCAATTTTATGGTCGGTTACAACAGTTCTCCCAAAAGTCAAATAGCTCTGGATATTACCCTTTGGATGGCGCATCAAACTCGTTTAGTAACAACTAAAGAAGTCACGGTTCAAGTCGTCTACGTAATCGACGAATCGCCAAAAAGTTACGGTGAAGATCCTTGCGAATTTGCTGTAGCAAATGCCTTGATCGCACAGCAGAAAGTGTCTAATTTAGAGGAAACATTCGCCCTTAATTGTGCAGCGCCTGCGATGGCTTTACCCACCGAAATCCAATCGGTATCCCAGCAAAAAAGTTGGATCGACCCGCATTATTTTCGAGAAATTTTTGGTCAAAAGAATGAGTATGAGATAGCAGATAAGTTGCTGTGGCAAGCGCGCTGTTTGGCTGAGGAATGGCGCGGTTTATTCAAAGCTCATTTACGCATCGGGCAGGTTGCTACAGAACTGAGAAACGTGGTTGAATTAGAATCAGCAGATTTACTATTCTTGGGCTGCGATTCGGGCAACCACTCGCTGGTTAAGGAACTAGGCAATAATTTTCCGTGCTGCGTGCTCGGGATTCCTGCGGCACTCAGCTATCAGATGGATGTTCAGCCTGAAGAAAGTTTAAGCAAGTTACAGTTGGCGACAACTATGTCTGCACATTAAACTTGTTCAGCATTTACGCAAAACTATATGTAAGGTTCGCAGTGCAAACCCTACCGCTATAAATTCGCGCGCTAAACCTTTTTTTGCGTAAGTTCTATGTCGATAAAAAATTAACAATAGTTTCATCGCCCGAAGTCCCAACTACGAGACAATTGGGACTTTTTTTGATTATTGAGATGTTTAAAATTACTGTTAAGGAAAATTATCGTCACTTACCTGATCATAGACAATTCGTTAACTAATTTTATTCTTCCCCGGCACACAGAGCGCAGGAGTCGATCGATCGAGCGTTTGTCTTCCTCCGTCAAATTTTCGTCAAAAATAGCCGCCATCAAACCGTACCGATCGGCTAGAGTAATGTACCCATTATGATTCACTTCGGCAAACAGCTCGCCCAAAGCAGATGGAATCAGGTTGATAGGAGTTTGCATAGCGATTGACTCTAAAATCGAGGATGGCGCGATCGGGCGTTTCTTGGGTAACAAAAGGCGATCGCACTCTGATATTCTGTCAGTGTATTTCCTTAAAAGGTGTGACAATCAACCGCCAAAACTTGTGACAGCAAACAGCCAAAATTGTGAACGACATCACATTCCCTATTTGCGAAATATGCTAAAGCGTGCAGTTGCGTTTTAGCCCAAACAAAGCAACTGCAAACTTAATTTTTTCTACATATTGTAAATCTGCACTTCCTCCCCAGGTTCAGCTAACTCAAACTTAAACACCTGGGAATAGAAATAGAATTCGCCGTCAAGAGTTCTTTTGATATTTTCAGCGCGGCGAAAACCGTGCTGTTCCCCTTCATAAGCAACATAAGCAACCGGCAAACCTTTAGCTTTCAATATCTCTACCATCATTTCCGCTTGATTAGGCGGAACCACTTTATCTTCTAATCCTTGAAAAAAGATAACGGGACAAGATAAACGTTCGGCGGAATGAATCGGCGAACGAGCTACATACAAATCTTTTCTTTCAGGATAAGGCCCGATTAATCCATCCAGATAGCGCGCTTCAAATTTGTGAGTATCCGTTGCCAAAGCTTCCAAATCGCTAACTCCATAATAGCTCGCACCGGCCTTAAACACATCGCGGAAAGTAAGAGCGCACAGAGTAGTGTACCCCCCTGCACTGCCTCCGGCGATCGCCATTCTTTCGCCATCAACTAAACCCTTTTGAGCTAAATATTTAGCACCGTTAGCGCAGTCGTCAACATCGACAATGCCCCAACTATCTTGCAGTCTTTTTCTGTATTCTCGGCCGTAACCAGTGCTGCCGCCGTAATTAACATCAAGTACGGCAAAACCGCGACTCGTCCAATATTGAATTTTTAAATTCATGCTGCTAGAAGTAGCAGCAGTTGGGCCGCCGTGACTTTTGACAACAAGCGGCGGTTTTTCACCCCCAGGTGCTGCGAAATCTTGATTTTTCGGGGGATAGAAGAAACCGAAAGCAGTCAAATTATTTTCCGTAGGAAACTCGATAGGTTCCGGTACAGAAAGATAACCCGGATTGATGCTTAAATTGCTCGATTGGCGCAATATTTCTAGTTGATTTGTTGCTAAATTGAGTTGTACAATAGCAGTAGATTCAGTCGGCGAACCTGCCAGAAAAACCACAGTTTCTCCCCCCGCGTTGACCGAGGAAATATCAGTGTAAGGCGTTTCAATTGTTGTCAACTGCTTTGTCGTTAAATCAAGACTCGCTAAATGCCATTTGCCTTGCTGAGTGTAGGTGCAAATAATTTTGCTCTCCGAGACAACGGCATAAGTAGACATTCCAAAAACCCACTGAGGAAGTCCGAATTCCGCCGCCATTTCGCACAGAGGTTCGACCTCTTGCTGTTCTCTCGGCAAGCAAGGATTGACGGTTCTATATAAATTCCACCAGTTAGACTTGTCAGAAACAAAATACAAAACTCCATCGGGCGACCATTCCGGTTGAAAAATCGACTCCTCAACCCCGCCAGCAACTAAGTATTTTTCACCTAAAGAACCATCAGCATTAATTTCTGCCACCCACAATTCTGTGCCATCCCACGGCATATTTGGATGGTTCCAACAAATCCAGGAAAGTTGAGAACCATCAGGGTTCAAACGAGGGGAAGCATAAAAATCATTGCCCTGAGTTAAGATTGAAATATCTTCGCCGTTATCTAAATTAATGCTAACAATAGTATTGACAGGTTCCCCCTCACCTGCATGGTCTTCGCGCACGCAAATCAGGCGATTTCTTTGTTTGTCAACTATCGCATCTGCATAGCGACAATTAGCAGCAGGAGTCAGAGGTTCGGGTTGAGAATTTAATGTTTGAGAATAAATACGTTGGTCGGCAAAATGAGAAAAATAGACAACACTGCCAGCAACTGCAAAAGCAGCACCGCCGTATTCGTTAACGCGAGTGCGAACATTAAAAGGAGGGGGTGTCACGTCGCTAGTTGTACCGTCAGGAGTGCGCCGCACGAGGACGCTTCTCCCTGCTTCCGAAGGCCTTCCCTCAACCCAGTAAATATCATCGCCGTCAATAGCAATTTGTCCGAGTCCGACAGTTCCAGAAACAATTAAATCGGAAGAAATAGGTGATTTCCAAGAGCCGTAAGGTGATACTGTATTCATATAGTTGAGGCAGTTGTGTTTCTCGAACAAAAAAATTAATATTTGTACTTTACACTAACTCAGTCACCGGGGAAGCAAAATGTCCAAAAAACTCGTACTAATGGATCACGACGGTGCAGTTGATGACTATCTCTCAGTCGTGTTGCTGATGACAATGGAGGAAGTCGAAACTCTGGGAGTAATTGTAACTCCTGCGGACTGCTACATTCAACCGGCGGTGAGTGCAACGCGCAAAATCCTGGATTTGATGGGGCGTTCAGAAGTTCCAGTGGCGGCGAGTACCGTGCGGGGACTCAACCCATTTCCCGTGTTATTTCGGCGAGATTCCTTTGCAGTCGATCGACTTCCCATTCTAAATGAAAAAGGAACCATTGACACCCCGTTAATATCAGAACCCGGACAAAACTTTATGGTGCGAGTTTTGCGAGATGCAGCCGCACCAGTCACATTAATGGTAACGGGGCCGTTAACAACAGTAGCGCAAGCTTTAGATATCGCGCCAGAAATTGAAAGCAAAATTCAAGAAATTGTCTGGATGGGAGGCGCCCTAAATGTTATGGGCAATGTTAGCAAAGATATGGAACCCGGACAAGATATGTCGGCGGAATGGAATGCTTACTGGGACCCGATAGCAATCGAGAGAATTTGGCAAACCCAAATTCCCGTTGTCATGTGTCCTTTAGACATCACGAATAATGTACCGCTGACTGTAGAATTTTCCAATCTCTTAGCAAAACAGCGCAAATATCCAATTTCCGACTTAGCAGGACAGTGTTATGCCCTAGCAATATCTCAAGATTACTATTTTTGGGACATTTTGGCAACCGCTTATTTAGCGCATCCCGAATTTTACCAACTGCGAGAATGGGAAACCAAAATTATTACCGAAGGCATCAGCCAAGGACGCACACAAGTTAAAATAGGAGGGCGAAAAATTCAAGCAATGGATAAAGTAGACACCGCCAAATTTTACAATTACATATTAGAACAGTGGGCGAGGTAAAAATCACAATATCTGCTAGAAGTGAGCAAAATCTCCGTACAAAACCCGCCCTGACGCAAATATTTACGGGTTCTTCTCTTCCCTCTCTTCCTCTGCGCCCTCTGCGCCCTCTGCGGTAAAAAAAAACTCATCTCAAAAATGCTGCCAATTATATCAATTATCCCCTTAGCCCAAACCCCTCCCGCACCTCAAGAAATCCTCCAAATCCAAGAAGTGCGACCTCTCCCCGGACAGTTAGACAACATACCAGTATTTAACAGCAACAGTCCCGAAGTAGTGCTGCAAGAAGGAATTTTGCTTTCGACATTTCCCCCAGATGGTAAAAGATTTCCGGCGGCACATTTAAACTTTCCGTTTCAAGGACGTTTTGACATATTTGCCCACCACATAGCCCGCGCACCTTCCCCGGAAGATTTGCGAACATTGTATCAAGGAATAATTGTTTATAATCCGGGCAATAAACCTGTAAGATTAGATATATTGCAAGCTGCGAGTTATCTCAGTCAACCCGATGCACCTTTTATTGAATTGCCGCCGCAAGTGGATAATTCAAACAGTAATATTTACGCGGGGCCGGGAAGTCGCGCTGTGAATGATATTCTCAGAGGAAGGAGACAGTCTGACTTTGAGCCTGGGTTAATTATTCCACCGGGAAAAAGCGAACTGTTGATGAATCATCCGATACCGGTGCGGGGATTGGTACCGCCGCTAAACGGTCGATCGACCTTGATGCGGTTGCGGAGCGATGGTATAGTCTATGTTGCCAGTCTGGCGATGTTTGCCCGAGTTGACCCAGAGGAAAACGGACAGGGAAACGAGCGATCGCCCAACTTAGCAGAATGGCAAAACTTATTAGACAATGGTAATATAGCCGGGCCGCGCGATCGAACTCCCACACCGCCAGAAATCACCGAAGGTCAAGTAATTTATGGCCGAGTTGCCGGTGTAGCATTAGGTTCAGAATGGCGAGCACTTCTCTCAGACAACCAAGCCACATCAAACCTAGCAATTCCCCAACCCGGAACAGCATTTTCCTACCCATTAAGCAGCCTCCCGCGCGGAATGCTGGGCACACATCAAGTGCAAAGTGCGAAGATGCTAGTCCGCTACCCAGATACAGCATACCGCGCCCACGGCAATTACGGAATTCAATACAATCTCAGCTTGCCGCTGTACAATTCTACCAGCAAAAATCAAACTGTAACAGTCGCGATTCAAACTCCAATTAAGACAGACAAATTAACTTCAGGAGGACTTAATTTTTTAGAACCTCCGGCACCTCAAACTTTTTTTAGGGGGACGGTCAGAGTGCGCTATAATGATGACAATAAAGTGCTTCAAACTCGCTACGTGCATTTAGTCCAGCGGCGGGGACAGCAGGGGGAACCTTTGGTAAAACTAGAGATGAAATCGGGAGAAAAGCGACTTGTAGAAGTGGATTTTATTTATCCGCCCGATGCGTCGCCTCCGCAAGTTTTGACAGTGAAAACAAATTAAATTTGATTTGATTTGAACTTGTTTAAAATTAGCAATTAACCGGGATTTCCCTCTCGACAATGTGTTTGAGAGTGTTTAATCACTCTCTTCCAAAAAGGTTTGTACTCGACCGTTCGGTCGTAAAACAACTCGAATTTTCGGGTTTTTTCCATTAGAAACGGCAGAAACAAACGGCTCGCCGGCTAATGGCATATTAGTTTGCTCGATATAATCTGCTGCTGCTTTTCCCATCGGGACAATACTTTGAATTGATCCATTTTCATCGATCAGCACGCTGTATTCCAAAGTTTGTTCCATTCCTTCAGGAGGCTTCCAGCGTTCCTCAAAGTAAGTTCTAGCTTCTGAAACTTGAGGAATTGTATCAAATAAAGTGCGGTTTTTTCGGCTGGCCGCGGCCTGGTTGTTGTCCTCGGACTCGGTGGTTGGTTGAGCATCCTCAAGGGCTGGGAGTTCGGTACTGGCGGGGGGGACAATCGGCTCGATGGGGCTGGGGAAGGTTTGGGGCGGGGGAACGGGAAATCGGGAAGCAGACAGGGAGGGCGGCAGGGGGGGAGGTACGGCGGGAGCTAGTCTCGGCGGTAGGGGGGGCAGCACGTAGGGTACTGGTGCGGGTGCTTGGGGGGCGGAAATGGGTGGTTCTTCGGGGGCGGGAATTGTGATTGTTTGCCCTTGAGGGAATGCTGGGGCGCTCTGTGGGGCGCTGGCTGCGCTGCCGTTGGAAAATAGCAGGGGTGGCTGCTGGATAGGGCTGGGTCTGTTGGTGGCTGGAGTTGGGGCGAGGGCGATGGGGGGCAAGCTGGGGCTGGGGGAGGCGGCGGTGTTGATGGGCGGGGGCGGCAGCGGTGGTAAACCGGGTGTGGCTGCAGGTGTTGGTGCTGGGGGTGTGGGTAGGGCAGGAACAGGACTGGGGGAGATGCCGGCAGCTAGCTGGGGCTGTCCTGGATCGGGGCCTGTGGCGGTTTGCGGGGAGGTGGCGGTTCGATCGAGCATTTTGATAATTCCTGTCGTCAGGCCCGCGCTGGCGACCAGCATTGCGGCCACCTTGAGCCAGGGTGAGGACAGCGGCCGTCGGGACTCACGGTTGAGGTTGGGAAGCGCCATCACTTCGGCGGCGCAGTCATCTAGTGCTGTGGCCAAGTCAAACAGTTGCAGGGTGCTCAAGGGAACTACTGGCCCGGATTCTGCGGCGCTCAAAGAGCCTAAAAACAAGTTGTGGGCAAGCAAGCCGCGGGGCTCTAAGCGGGGGGGAACCGGAAGGTAGGAAGTTGGGAGGGAGTAGGGGTTGGAATTCGCTAGTTCGGAAGTGTTGACGGCTCGATCGAATATAACGGCATTACGCGCGGCTTCTGGCGAGTCTGGGCCCGCAGGGATACGGCCGGTTTGAGCGTTGAGGTTGCTGTCCCAATCGCGGGATGCGCCGAGCAAGTTTTGGACGTAGTTGCTGACAGCTTCGTGCAGAGTTTCGAGTTGAATTCGATCGCCCCTGAGAGTAACGTGTTCGTTATCTGGCAGCCTGGGGTCGTCGAGTCGCAGCTCGAAACTTAAAGATTTAAACACCGGTTGGCCCGCCCAGCGAGATAGAGGCGAACTTTTGGCTGTGATTTCCAGCGTGCAAGTGGGGGGCGTGTACCGTTTGAGAACCATAGCAGGAAGTCTGTTGACGGTTGACTGATGACTGTTGACTGTTGACTGTTGACTGTTGACTGTTGACTGTTGACTGTTGACTGTTGGCTGCTGACTGTTGACTGTTGGCTGCTGACTGTTGACTGTTGACTGTTGGCTGCTGACTGATGACTGTTGACGGTTGACTGTTGACTGTTGGCTGCTGAGTGTTGACTGCTGAGTGTTGACTGCTGAGTGTTGACTGTTGACTGATGACTACTGACTACTGACTACTGACTACTGACCGTTGTTTAATTCTTAGCGCGGTCTAGAAGAGCCAGCCAGAGGCGGCGGTGGCCGCCGGGACTGCTGTAAAACAGCAAATCGATCAGGAGTTTGAGGGCCAAATCAGTCAGTTCTCGTGCCGATAAATTTTCTGCATCTTCCATGCGCGAGCCATAAGTGTTGCTGAACCTGTCAATATAATCTCCCAACAAAGCGATGGTGTGAGGTTCGCGGTTTTGCTCAGCCATTTGTTCGAGCAAAGCAACAGCGCGGCGGATTAAAGCTTGGTGCTGTTTTGCCAAATGACAGCTTATCAAAACGAGCGATCGAGCTTCCTCCACATCGAGTTTTTTGCGCCCTCCCTGGCCTTTCCGCAGCGGGTTAGACTGTCGCAGCCGCCACAAAGCTACCCGATCGGCTACCATTGGCTCTAAATTCAGTTCGGCTGCTACCTTGAGCATCGCCTCTGAGCCAATTTCTGCCAGTGCTTCTAGGGCTAACAGCACTAAATCCAGTTGGGCTTTAATGTTGTCCAACTGGGTAGGTTCTGGTGCTTTTTGGGTCAATTCTTCCCAGTTGGGAGATGGGCCCGTTTCGTTTGTGGGAGCGGAGGGCTTTACGGTCGAGCGCATGGCTTCAGCACGGGAAATTAAGACTGGTTGAGGCAGGATATCAAACAGTATGCAGTGATTAAAGCTTTGCGGCCTGTGGGCAACAGCACATCTGTTAATTTGTCTCCATAGCTCGTTGCTTTGATTCCGGCAATCCTAACTGCTGGACGGAGTTGCGGGCTAAAAGTTGCGGCTTCAAGTTCGATCGATCGCAATCCGCAAAACCCAGAGATTTTTACTTTTAACCATGCTACGCCACCGGGTGCCACAAATCAATGTAAATAAACCACCGTCACACCTCCACCTCCTTCTTTTTGACTGGCGAGTTCAAAGCGGGAAACCTGCGGGTGATTCGCGAGGAACTCGTGAACCCCGCGCCGCAACTGTCCCGTACCTTTGCCGTGAATTATCCATAGCACTCCGTATTCCACGGCCTTGGAAAGAGCTCTGTCTATTTCGATTTCTGCATCTGAGACTCTCGCACCCCGTAAGTCGATCGAATTATTAGCAGTGCGAATGGCAATTTCGGGATTGGGTTTTGCAGGTTCTGCCGCTGCTTGCTTAGCTTTAGCCGTAGCGAGTGCTTGTGCTTGGGCTGCTACCTTGGCTAATTGAGCTTTAGTTTCCGGTTTTTGACCGTCTAGGGATTCTATTTCTCCCAGTTTGACAGTCATTTTCATAATTCCAAACCGGACGCTCAACTCTTCGTTAGCATCGGGGCCGCTGAGCACTTCGGCGGTTTGGCCCAAGCTGGGAATGCGGATGCGATCGCCCACTTTTGGCATAAAACTCGGTTTGGGTTTAGCCGGTTGTTGCCGCGAGGGCAGATGTTTTTGGGAAATTTGATTTAAAGTATCTGTCGCTTGTTGGGCATTCTGAGCCGTCTGGTTGCCCGACTGCAAGCGACGAATGATTTGAGCAATTTCGGATTTTGCCGACCCGATCGCCTCATTTACTGCCACTTCCTGAGCTATTTTTAGTTCTCGCTCCCGCTCTTGCAAAGCCGCTGCTTTTTGAGAAACTTCTCTGTGCAGTTTTTCGGTTTGGTGTAGCAGTTGAGTTGCTTCTCTGGCCTTGGTTTCCTGTTTCCGGCGCTGTGCTTCGAGTCCAGCAATCACTTGATTAACATCTTGAGAGGCTCCCCCGACATAGGTTTGAGCTTCTTCGACTATGGATGCTAGCAAACCGAGTCTTTTGGCAATGGTGAGGGCGTTGGAACGTCCGGGAATTCCCCACAGCAAGCGATAGGTTGGCTGCATGGAATTGTCGTCAAATTCTACTGAGGCATTTTCAAAGCGGGAGTCTTGATATTTGAGGGCTTTGAGTTCGCCAAAGTGGGTAGTTGCAACTGTTAATAGGGAATGTTGGGCGAGGTATTGCAACAGGGCGATCGCCAATGCACTGCCTTCTGAGGGGTCTGTCCCCGCTCCTACTTCGTCTAACAAAACTAAAGATTTGGGAATTGCTAATTGGGAATTGGTAATTGGGATTTGGGGTTGGGGAATTTGTAATTTAGGTTTGAGGATTGGGAGAGCAGAAACAGTCTTCTGTGTATCTGTCAATTCCTGATCTTGCTGTTGAGAATTAGTAATTGGAAGGTTTGAATTTTCTTCCCCTTCAGCCTGCGATTTATTGTGTAAAACTTCTAAAATGCGGCTGATGCGGCGGATATGACCGGAGAAAGTAGACAAACTTTGCTGTAAAGATTGTTCGTCACCAATATCGGCCAAAATATTGTCGAACCAAGGCAATTCTACTGGTTCGCGGGCGGCAACAAACATTCCTGCTTTCGCCATTAAAGCTGCCAATCCCAAGGTTTTGAGGGTGACAGTTTTGCCGCCAGTGTTAGGGCCTGTGATGGCGACGACGCGGATGTGCGGCCCGATCGTTAAATCCACCGGCACGACTGGAAAGCCTTGCTCGTATTGCTGCTGCCAAACTAATAAAGGATGGCGCAACTGGCGCAGGGTAATTTGCGATCGCAGGTTGCGAATTAATAATTGACTGTTTTCTGAGTTTTCCTCATCTTCTTTTTCTTCTTTTTCCTCATCTTCTTTTTCGGGATTTTTTGGTGCTAATTCTGGCTCTCCCAATTCGATAAATTTCGGCGGATTTGCTTGCAACCAAAAACTATAACGCGCTTTAGCTGCTGCTAAATCTAAAGTTGTAACTACCACCACCAATCTGTCTAAATCAGGTTTTACTGCTGCGACTTGCTCCGTGAGGACGCGGCGGACTGCTTCTTCTTCAGCTTGTTCTTGCCTGAGCAACTGCCGCATTTGGTTGTTAAGATTAACTGTGCTGTGGGGTTCTACGTACAGTGTCGCGCCGCTAGCCGAGGAGTCATGAACGATGCCCGGTATGGCATCTTTTTGGGGAGCTTTGACGGGAATGACAAAGCGTCCGCTTCTTTGGGTAATTAGCTGTTCTTGTACGGCGTTGGATTGGCGCTGCAAAATCCCCTGCAATATTTGATAAATGCGATCGCGCAACTGTCGCATTTGAACTCTAATTCCTGCTAATTTAGGAGTGGCTCTGTCTGCTACTTGAGCGCGATCGTCTATACAGCGATGGATTTCTTGCTCTAGTTCAGGATAAGTCCGCAATTGGGCTGCCAGTTCTTTGAGCGTCGGCACATCTGGCTGAGAGTCAATTATCCGGCGCAATTGCCTTGCTCCGGCGAGGGTAGTAGCAATTGCCAGCAATTCTTCGCCGCTGAGCAAACCTTGGAGTTCGGCTCGCTGCAGGGAAGTGCCGATATCTTGGATTCCTTCAAAACTCAAAGCACCGCCAGCGCGGCTCTCTAACTGATAAGTTTCCTGAGTTTGGGCGAGGAGTTCTGCTGTTTGAGCTTGAGTTGCCGGGATTGCGAGGTCTAGGGCGGCGGCGACGCCGAGTTTGGTCGCAGCGAAGGTAGCCAAGTGCTGACACAGGCGCGGCCATTCTAATAGTTCTAGTGTTTCGGCTTGAATCAAAGTTGAGGTGGTGTTGGTAATTGGCATTCCCAGGCGCTGACCGAGAAGGTGAATTTAACGATACTATTAATTGATTTTAAAGTTTTTTATTGTTTCCTGGGGCAATTTGAGAAAGTATCTGCGATCGCCCTCAGCAGTCTTTCGACCGCAAGCTCTGATGTAACATTAATTACGAAGGAGAAAATTTGCATTTTTGCATTACCCGTCTAAAATTATACCTTCTCGTGATACCAGTCCCCAAAAAATATGCAACTTTAGGCAAGCTCCCACCTATTATACAGTAAGTCATTACCAATTTTTTACTCTAAAATATAAAATCTAAAATGGTATGAGCTATTTTTGGTTTTGAGGGAGCAGGGATGGGCTGTTTTTTGGTGAAATTGAACTCTTTTGGAAGTTTAAATCTGTCAGCGCAATTCGGGCGGTTGTATCCTAAAAAGTAATTTGTGGAGGTGGTAGAAGTATGGCAAAGATTCTGGCGATCATCGCGGATACTGTGACTTTTCAAGTTGTCCAAGAGTTACTCAGCCAAGAGGGACATCAGGTGAGAGTCGTTCCCGACGACAAGGAGGGTTTAGACTTGGCGAAGGAATTTTCCCCCGAAGCGATAATTTGCGACGGGACTTCGCCTCAAATCAACTTTTTGGAGGTGTGCAGGCTGGTGAAAGCCGATTCCCTACGGGATAGCTTCGCTTCACGAGAATTGGCGGCAGCCTATTTTATTCTGCTGACAACACCGGAGCAATTTGATGAAATTCAAGAATTGGATGCGCCCTTTGACGATTTTCTGTTTAAACCGATAGTTAAGCAGGAATTATTGGCGCGGGTGCGCGCGTCTAAGCGATCGCACGAGTTGAGGGGGCGGTTGGAGTTAACCCAGCAAGAATTGGATCTGTCGCGCGATCGAATGCTGCAAAATGAAAAAATGTCGAGTTTGGGCGAACTGGTGTCTGGGATAGCCCACGAAATTAACAACCCAATTACTTTTATTTACAGCAATCTAACTCACGTCCAAAGCTACGCGACCGATTTAATTCAACTGCTGCGATTGTATCAAAAAGAGCTAGTCACTCCCGGAGATGAAATCCTGCAAAAGCAGCAAGATATGGATGTGGAATTCGTTCTGGACGATTTATTAAAAATTGTGAGTTCCATGCGTACCGGGAGCGATCGCATCCGCCAAATAATCTTGTCGCTACAGGATTTTTCCCGCAGCGATCGATCGGGCTGGCAGTTATTCGATGTTTCCGACGGTTTAGAAAATACTCTGTTGTTGTTACAGCACCGCTTGCCGGCTCGCGAGGGAAGGCGAGACATCAAGGTGATGAAAGAATTCGGCAATTTGCCACAAATTGAGTGTTATGCAGGTCTGCTAAATCAAGCTTTTCTGAATATCATCAATCACGCGATCGATATTTTGGAAGAGTCTGCTCAAGAGCTGGCAGAGTTGGAATCAATCAAATTTAAGCCTGTGATTTTGATTAGCACTCAGGTGGTCGATGCTGAGCGAATTTCTATTGAGATTGCTGATAACGACATGGCAATTAGCAAAGATATCACAGCGCAACTTTCTGAGGCCTTTTTGGTTGCCCACCCTGCGGAACCACCCATCTACTCGGGACTTGCTCTCAGCTATCAGATAATTGTAGAGCAGCACAAAGGAGAGTTAAGGTGTTTTTCGGAACCCGGTAAAGGTACTAAAATTTACATAGAAATTCCCCTGCGTCACAGCTAATTAATACTATTTACCGTTGGTGGGGGCGGGTTTTTGAGATTGTTTGTTTTAGCCTGGGGGGGTGACAACCCCGTTAGAAGCTAGACAAGGTAAGGCGTTGACCCACTTGTGGTAAAAAAAGATAGGCCC
>NZ_JAUBSB010000050.1:0-47692 GCF_036702135.1 Microcoleus sp. LAD1_D3
GTTTTGAAGGAATATATTAGAAATCAAGAAAAGCCGTCCTAGAAGGACGGGGCTTGAATCCCGTTTTTTTGGTCAATTGTCAATCCTTTGTCAATAAAAACTCAATATTGGGTAACAGCGGGTCTTGAACAACCCCCACACCGTTAAAGCCCCAACGTTCGAGTAGCTTTTTTACCTGAGAACCGGAAATCGATTCTACTCCAAATCGATCGGCAACATCAGCAGCGTGGGCGTTGAGATAACTCAAAGCGTCATAGTCTTCGCGAAACATCAGCAGGTAACTCACTGCCGCATCTGGGTTGGGATTCGCGGACAGATATTTGCCGTCACTGCGGGAACGTAGCAAGTAAAAAACTTGAGATAACATCTTATCTTGGTTGTCAAAATAATATGTTACCTCAAATTGGGAATTAGAAATTGCCCAAACGATTTTAGACTGACAATTTGAGATAGTAGAAAAGTTGAGTTTTTTTCAACTTTCTACCTAAAAAGTACATAATTGATGCCTAAAATCGCTGGGAATCTAGCAGTTAAATCAAAGTCAGTGCTAAGCCTTTAATCCCTCGCCCGTCACCTATTTGACCGACGATCGAAGCTTGACCGGTCGTCAAATTGATATTGTATAGGCTGGAAACTCCGCCAACCTCGATCGCAGCCAAAGCCGTCTCGTTACCGCCAACACTCCTGATATCAAAGCCGAGAACAGTACCAGCATCAATTCCCAAAGATCCGATCGTATTCAACACGCCATTATTCGGCGGATCTTGCCGCACCAAAACATCTAAATTGGTGTCAATTGCAAATAGTGTCGTCGAATTGGCCCCTGCAAAGTTATTCACATACGCAGCAGCAGCAGCCGCGCCGGGATTGCCAAAATTGCGATCGCCCGCAGCATAAGCCAAATTCCCGTCGAGTTGAATTCCCCCCGTCAGCGTGTCAAAATCCACAAGTGCCCCAGTATCAGGGTTGAGGCGGGCGTTTTGACCAGGTTGATTGACAAACCGAATTCGATCGACTGTCGGATTGAAATCAAAACCCGCAGCCCCCGGAGTTAGAGGAACAGCAAACTGCCCGCTACCGACTTGACTTGCAGCCCCAGTAACCGGATTAATCGCGTACAAGCGATTACTAGAACCCACACCGTAAAGCAAACCGTTAGCGGGGCGAAAATCAATTCCCAGCAAACTTTCTCCCGGCTGCAACCCCGTAACTGCTGCGTCACTGAGAATCGCCCGCGGTCCCGCCTCGTTAAAACCTACAATTGTTTCAGCGCCATTTCTGACCGTTAAGGCGTAAGCTGTAGGCAAAGGCAAAGCCAAACCGTTAATCTGTCTCCCGTCGGCAATTTGACCGACAAAGGAAGCTTGACCGCTACTTAAATTGATATTGTACAAGCCGGAAATGCCACCAACTTCCAGCGCCGCCACTGCCACCTCGCGGCCGCCAATACTCCTGATATCAAAGCCGAGAATGCTAGTAGCATCAACTCCCAAAGATCCGATCGTATTCAACCCTCCATTATTCGGCGGATCTTGTCGCACCAAAACATCCAAATCGCTGTCAATTACAAACAGGGTTGTCGAAGTTGCCCCTGCAAAGTTATTCACATACGCAGCCCCTGCTGCCGCCGGATTTGACCCAAAATTGCGATCGCCCGCAACATAAGCCAAATTCCCGTCGAGTTGAATTCCCCCCGCCACCGTGTCAAAATCCACAAGTGCCCCGTTATCCGGGTTGAGGCGGGCGTTTTGATCGCCTTCATTGACAAACCGAATTCGATCGACTGTCGGATTGAAATCAAAACCCGCAGCCCCCGGAGTTAGGGGAACAGCAAACTCCCCGTTACCGACAGGACTTGCTTCCCCAGTCATCGGATTGACAGTATACAAGCGATTGCTAGAACCCACACCGTAAAGCAAACCGTTAGCCGGCCGATAATCAATTCCCAGCAAACTTTCTCCCGCTTGCAATCCAGTCACGGGCAAATCTGAGAGTACACTTCCCGGATTGGAAAGACTAAAACCGACAATCCGATTAGCAGGAGTTAAAGCATAAGCCGTTGTCCGCGCTGGAGGCGGGGGGCTGGGAACAACGCTGCCAATATTATTAGTGAAACTTGCCTGGTTAATCGCACTTTGCCTCACTCCTCTGAGAGTAGCGAGAAATTCTCCTGTTACCCGGTCTTGAATAACAGTATCGTTTCCAGCTTCCTGAATATTCAAGTCGCTAAAACTGAGTCCTCCCGCCAAACCGATTAAATCTGTACCGGCAGCAAAATCGGCGATCGCGTCGGCATTTGCCAAACTAACACCGCCACTGGTACGGAAAGGGTCAGCCTCAGCGTAGCGCCTCAAAACAAATAGGTCTGCCCCCTCTCCCCCTATCAGGATATCAGTATCTCGATCGCCCGACAAAACATCATTGCCGGAGTTGCCCGATATGGAATCGCTGCCTTTTCCGCCCACTAAAAAATCGTTACCTTCTCCGCCGTTAATAGTGTCGTTATCTAAATCTCCAAAAAGCGAATCTTGACCTGAATTGCCATCTATTAAATCGCTTTGCTTACCTCCATAAATGCTGTCATTACCAGAGTTTCCGGCAATGGTGTCATTCCCCATTAAACCAAAAATCAGGTCATCTTCTGGACTTCCTGCTAGCAAGTCTGCTTGGGCGGTGCCTCTAATTTCTGCCATCCTCTAATTACCCTCTAAATTTGATACTTCTGTTGCCTAACGGCGGTGGTATTCTCAGTCAAAATATCACAAATTCGCACTTTTAGGAGAGTTTTTCTGATTTTCGGCTGTAGGGGTGGCTTGCCATACAAGTATTACAGGCAGATCAAATGATATATAAACCCGCCCCCGGATTCAAATAAACCCACTCCTAAAGATAGATCGCTTAGCCGTATTTTATAGTTGGCTGTGTAGCTGGCGGGCGATCGCAGCTAAACTGCAAACAGGCAAGCTGAATTTTTTAGGGGTGCGAACCTATGAAATTTTGTACTGCGTTCATTAGTAATATACGCTGACTCTATAATTTTGGATCTGTACAGTCAGAAATTCTTTTTTAACTTTAATCTTAAAGCCTGCGAAGGTGAGCTTTGTGTGTGTAGCGGCGACCACCATCGCTCAATATAAAGTGGATAATAACTGCGGAATTGACCTAATAAGTTGAACAGTCGTCTGAAGAGGAATTAAGCTTTCAGGCAGGGGTTTAAACCTCTGCCTGAATAGGGGTTTCACATTAAGTTAACACCAATGAGTTTTGCCTGGGAACGCACAAAAGCTGTTTTTTAGCTTTTCTTTCTTCCTTCCTTCTTTCTTTCTCAGGACTTACGCAATAACACATTGTGACTGCTAATCTAACTTGATTTAAGTATATACTGTCGCCGCCATTATATCAAGTCTGCACGGAAAATTCCTCTGGATCAATATCCCAATTTGCCCAGCGAATTGCCTCCCTCGCTGATGTCAGGTTAGGTGGAACTCTCAAAGCGTGAATGAATCCCGTACTCGGACAAGTCATTTTTAACAAACAAATCGGCTCTACATCGGCATTATCTATTTGTAATAGTGCATATTCCTGCCAACTATCTATTTGTTTTGCTGACAATTCTTGAATTATGCGCTCGTAACCAATTCCTTCAATTAACACTCGCCGCACTTCGGCATTCTCTTCTGCTAAAAGCCATTGGGATTGCCATTGATTGGGGTGGACTTTGCCGTATTCTTCAGGCAATCTGACGCTGTGATAATAGTAAATTTTCCATCCATCGGCAAACTCGATCGCAGGTTCTCCTTCAGCGTGCAAGCGGTTTTGACTGTCAAAGCGCAGGTGGCGGGGGCGATCGCACACCGCGCAAATCTTTTCAAAGGGAAATATAAAACCGCAATGCTCAAAAAGCAGCTTTTGGCAGTGATGTATTTCTTGTGCCTTTTGGGACAGATTGACACCTGATGAAGAGATATACAATTCAGTCAAATAGATTTCTTTAAACAAATTCGTGGGGGTTGAATGGTATCTCAGCTCGGACAAATGATTGGGAAAAACATTCCCCATCGTTCCTTCTGATCGCTCTAATTCGTCAACCAATTCCCTCATTAGCGAACTCAGTGCGCTGTCTGCTTCGGACTCGATCGTCAGGCGATCGAGCTCATACTGCCACACGCCCGGACTTGCAAATTCTCCCACAATCGATGGGGACATGGATATCAATTTCCAATCTAGCTTTTCCCCCAATCTATTGCTGTCCCATTCGTCTGAGCAGTTTGGTGAATGGTCGCCTTTGGGCAAGTTGAAAATTTGGATAAAAGCGTCGCGGGGACTGCTGCAAACAATAACTTGGGGTTCTTCTAGGCTAATAGCGGCATAGGCAACTTTGACAGCTTCTGTGGCTTTTTGAGCATCAATTGGCGTAGTCGAGAGAGTAAGATGTTTCTGTGCGAGGAGGCCTAACACGCAGATAGCGGTCATTTGATTGTTGTCGAGATTCAGTTCTGTCAGATTGGTGAGCGATCGCAAGGCACTGATGTCGGTAATTTTATTGTTATTGTATTCGAGATACAGTGTGGTCAGATTGGTGAGCGAGCCCAGGGAGCTGATGTCGGTAATTTTATTGTTGTCGAGATCCAGTGTTGTCAGATTGGTGAGCGAGCCGAGGATGCTGATGTCGCTAATTTCATTGCCCCAGAGATGCAGTGTTGTCAGATTGGTGAGCGAGCCGAGGATGCTGATGTCGCTAATTTTATTGCCACCGAGATACAGTGTTGTCAGATTGGTGAGCGAGCCGAGGATGCTGATGTCGCTAATTTTATTGTCGTTGAGATTCAGTGTGCTCAGATTGGTGAGCGAGCCGAGAAAGCTGATGTCGGTAATTTGATTGTCGCTGAGATCCAGTGTGGTGAGATTGGTGAGCGAGCCGAGGATGCTGATGTCGGTATTTTGATTGCAGTCGAGAGACAGTGTGCTCAGATTGGTGAGCGAGCCGAGGATGCTGATATCGCTAATTCCCGTGTTGCTGAGATCCAATTCGGTCATGCTTGAAAGTATCTGCTCCGCTTCTTGTGCGTCATCAGTGCCAGCCTTTTCTAACAACACTTTAACTGTGTGCCTTGCCGATTCTGAAAGACTGTCAATATGCCTGCACCAGTCCGCAAAGCGACTAAAACTCATTGGCTCGTTTGGTGGTTTTTCTGACATAAAACACTCCTAGATGGGGAATGGGGCATCGGGAATGGGGCATGGGAATATTTATCGCACTTTTATGGTAGTTTATCGCGTAGTAAAAGCCAAGTGTTGAGTTTTTCATCTAAAACATATTTATCAGTATCAGAAAGTGCTGCAATAACTTTCAATCGATTTTTAAGTTTTCTTAAGTCGCGAATTTCTGCAATAGGTAGCGTTTTCCAATTAGCTGCCTTTTTTTCGACATCTTCCTGCGACTCTTGGACGTTCTCCCAAAACCATTCTAAAATTAAGTTAACATCGAGAACAGGATGATCGGAAATTACTTCCTGTTTTTCTATCATCGCAGCCCGCAACATCATTGAGGAAATCGTAAAAGACTCGCCACTACCTGGTTTTTTCCGATCGGCATCATCGGCTTTGCGATCGTAAATTGCGATTGCTACTTCTGCCCATTTGCGATCGCACAAACCGGAACCATTTTGACCTTTTCGAGCCTTAGCCGAGGCAACATCGGCTAATAATAGCCAGTTAAACCCTTGTGGTTCGGTGGTTTGACCTGAAAATATGTTGTTCGCCCAAATCAGTACAGATTCGGCATTTTGTTCGAGAATGCGATCGAGGGATATTGTCGTAGGAGATTGAGTCATAATTTATCTACTCCACATATTCGATATCAGCATTATTTGGATCGACTCCTTGCTGCCTAAAGGCTGCAATTCCTAGTTCTAAGCTCTCTGAATTGGGTCTAAAATGCCCGCTGTGATTGCTGATTGTTAGCAAAATATACAAACCGTTGGTGCCGACAATCTCGGCTTCTCCCGCCGCCAAAACAGGCTGACCGCGAGTTATAACCGTATGGTAAATTTCATTGTTAACATCTAAAAATTTCGGAATTATAAGGAGTTCTAGGTTGGTTGTCACTGCCCATTTGACAGTACCTTCATTAATTATATCGTCAAATCCTGCTTCTCCCACTTTAATGGGTCTGATACCTAACTCATCTGCCGATCGAATTTCATCATTTAGCGTCGCGGGGGACTGATTGGAAAAGCGAGGGCTAGGAACATTATTTGAAAATGATTGTGTCACAACAGAATTTAACGAGAATCAAATTTACAGTCAAATATGATTCTATCACTTCAAATCTTCCAGCTTAATCCGAGGATCGACAGCTTTCAGCAGCAAATCCGCAAACAAATTCCCAACAATCAACATCGTCGCACCCATCATCAAACTTGCCATTACTAAATACAAATCTTGATTAGTCACGGCCTCCAGAGTCAGCTTTCCCAAACCCGGCCAATTAAAGAAATATTCGGCAATAAACGCACCGCTCAACAAACTAGCAAACTCAAAACCCAATAGGGTAATCAACGGATTAACTGCATTCCGCAAAGCGTGAACGTAAATTACTCGATCGTCCGGCAAACCTTTAGCCCGTGCTGTTCGGATATAATCTTGACGCAGCACGTCCAAAAATTGTCCGCGCATCAATCTTTGCAAACCCGCAAAACCAGTAAGGCTGAGGGCGACTGTTGGCAAAATTAAGTGCCAGCCGTAATCAAGGATTTGACCCCACCAAGGTAAGTCTGCGTGGTCGATACTTGTCATTCCTCCGATGGGAAACAGAGGCGAAGTATTCTGAGCAAAAAATAGCAGCAGCAAAGCTGTGATAAAGCTGGGAAATCCCTGTCCCGTGTAGCTGACTACTTGCAGAACTCGATCGACTGTGCGGTTTTGATTGACGGCGGCGACTATTCCCAAAGGAATCGCGATCGCCCAAGTTACAATCAAAGATGCGATCGCCATCAATAACGTCGCCGGTACCCGTTCCCACAGCAGCGAAGCTACGGATCGCTGATACACAAAACTCGTGCCAAAATTCCCCCGCGTCACAATTTGTTGCAGCCACAGCCAATACTGCACAATAGCTGGTTTATCTAAGCCGAACTGCTGTTCGAGTTGCTTGAGAGTCTCCGGCGAAATCTTCGGATTTTGGCTCAAAGTATCCAAGTAATTTCCCGGTGCCAGTTCAATAATTGCAAAACAAAGCATCGATGCCAAAAATAGCGTTAAAAGTGCCTGCAACAGTCGCTTGAAAACATAAGTTTTTGTCTCCCTGCCAAACAGAGAACTCAACCCTCGCGAATTTTGATTCAATTTAAGAGAAGTCATACGATTTTAGATTTTAGATTTTAGAATTGAACAATTGAAGAATTGAAGAATTGTGAATGATATTAATTCCGGTTGCATCGGAATGATTTAACCGCTCTTGACGCAGAGATAGCAGAGTCTCCAGAAGAGAGAGATGAATAATTCCGATGCAAAGCTCAAGGATATTATTTGTCAGTAGTTTTTATTCAGCAGTCAACTGTCAACTGTCAACTGTCAACTGTCAACAGTTAACTGTTAACTAACTAATATTCAACTAGCGTGACGATCGGCACATCGGGCAATTTCTGCCTGCCACCCAAAGCCTGCAATTCAATGATAAAAGCAAAACCGACAAGCTCGCAGCCAGCTTGTTCCAACAACTTAGCCGTCGCCGCCGCTGTTCCGCCAGTGGCGATTAAATCGTCCACAACCAGCACCCGGCTGCCCGTTGTCATCGCATCTCGGTGCATCTCCAGTCGATCGACACCGTACTCCAACTCGTACTCAGCAAAATGAACCGCACCTGGCAGTTTCCCCGGTTTGCGGACAGGAATAAAGCCTATTCCCATTTTATAAGCCAAAGGCGCGCCAAAGATGAAGCCCCGCGATTCCATGCCCACCACATAGTCAACAGACATTGCAGAGCATTTTTCGGCTAAGCTGTCAATAGTGTAGCTGAGCCCTTGCGGGTCGCGCAGCAAAGTTGTAATGTCTCGAAACATAATTCCCGGCTTGGGGAAATCAGGAATGTCGCGAATCAGAGATTTGAGATCCATAAGCTTGCAGATCGGCGTTGAGGGTAACGAGGCATCAAAAATGCTACAATAATAACGTCAAAATTTAAAAATTAAAAAATAAAAATTAAAACTAAGAGCTTCTTTAATTTTTATTCTTTAATTGCTTAATCCTTTACGTACTATGTAAACAAATGTCATAATTCCCTAACAACAGGGTTGAATATCAACATTTGTCACCCTATGATCGAAAGTCAAAAATCTAATATCTAAAATCCAATGATTAAGTTGGCAGCACGAGTGGGTGAGGTTTCTCCTTCCATAACCTTGGCGATCGCCGCTAAGGCTAAAGCCATGAAGGCCGAAGGAATTGATGTCTGTAGTTTGAGTACGGGAGAACCCGATTTTGATACGCCCGAACACATTAAAGCAGCGGCAAAACAAGCTTTAGACGAGGGGAAGACTAAGTACGGCCCTGTGGCTGGGGAACCGCAGTTAAAAGCTGCGATCGCCCGCAAACTCCGCGATGACAATAATCTCAACTATCAACCGGAAAATATCATTGTCACCAACGGCGGCAAGCATTCCCTCTACAATCTGATGATGGCTCTGATCGAGCCTGGAAAGGAAGTAATTATTCCGGCTCCCTACTGGCTAAGCTACCCAGAAATGGTGAAACTAGCTAGCGGCAAGCCAGTAATTGTACGGACTGATGCTTCTACAGGATATAAAATTACACCGGAACAACTGAGTCGAGCGATTACTCCCAAAACCAAGTTATTTGTACTGAATTCGCCTTCTAACCCGACGGGAATGGTTTACTCTCCGGCGGAAATCAAAGCATTGGCCGAGGTGATAGTCGATCGAGATATTTTAGTCGTTGCTGACGAGATTTACGAAAAAATTATATATGACGGCGCCCAACACGTCAGCATCGGTTCCCTAGGCAAAGAAATCTTCGATCGCACCCTGATCAGCAGCGGTTTTGCTAAAGCTTACTCGATGACCGGCTGGCGAATCGGTTATTTGGCCGGGCCGAGCGAATTAATTAAAGCCACCGGCACGATTCAAGGTCACAGTACCTCAAATGTGTGTACCTTTGCACAGTACGGCGCGATCGCAGCTTTGGAAAGCAGCCAAGAATCCGTCGAAAAAATGCGTCTAGCTTTTGCCGAAAGGCGTCAGGTAATATTTGAATTACTCGATGCTATCCCTGGAATTAGCTGTATTAAACCAGACGGTGCTTTCTATATGTTTGTCAACATCAGCAAGACGGGAATGAATTCTCTGGAATTTTGCGACGCTTTCTTAGAACAGCAGCAAGTAGCCGTTATTCCGGGGATTGCTTTTGGTGCAGACGACCACATTCGCTTGTCTTACGCCACCGATTTAGGCACAATTAAAAAAGCCGTAGAAAGGCTCGATAAATTTGTCCGCAGCATCTAAAAATTAGTCTGTTGACTGTTGACTGTTGACTGTTAACGGTTCACAGTTAACAGTTAACGGTTGACTGTTGACTGTTAACTGTTCACAACTGACAACCAACAACTGACAACTGACAACCAACAACTGACTAATAACTAAAGCTGTTTAGTCATAATCTCTTTGAGCAAATCCAGCCCCTTCTTAACTCGCCGAGAAACAGTCACCGCACTGATACCCAAGCGTTCAGCCGTTTCTTTCTGCGTCAAATCGTAGAGAAAAACAAACTCCAATATCTCGCGAGTCCGTTGTTCCAACATAGCCAAAGCTTGCTGTACGCGAATTTGATCCTCTTGCGCCAACTGAAAACTCCGATACTTGCTATCGGGTACCAATTCTCCCAGACAAGTAGCCCCCTCATCTTCATCTTGCACCGGCGCGTCCAAACTCAAGGGCGATCGGTTGAGATGGGCCAACTTAATTTCTTGCCATTCTTCTAAAGAAACCTCAAGCACTGCTGCTACTTCAGCATCCGTAGGTTTGCGGTTGAACTGCACCTGCAAATCCTTGATCGCTGCTACTGATTTGCGCTCCAGGGACTGCCAGTGACGGGGAAATCGCACAGAAGGGCTTTTGTCCCGCAAGTAGTGTTGAATTTCACCCCGAATGTAGGGAATTGCAAAGGAACTAAAAGCGTGTCCTTTGGACATATCAAACCGCTCGATCGCCCTGATCAACCCAATACACCCCACTTGCAGCAAATCGTCGTAGCTTTCACCGCACTGGTTGATCCAGTGGTAAACTTCTTTTCTCACCAGTCCAATATTCTGTTTAACTAACTGATTGCGGATTTCATTCGATCCAGAAAGTTGGTACTCGCGCAACAATTGCAAATTTTCGTTTTTTAGCTCGTTCGGCAGTGTGGTAGACATGGTGGCATAAGGGTTGGTAGGGCAGAGGACTGAGGTTGCTTTAGATCTAGTTTCCCATCTAGTCTAAAAAAATCACCTTGATTGTAGTGTAATCGTAGCACTTAATAGGTGTGATAGTGGACACACCCCTTGAACTTTGGGGATGTGCTGCGATCGAGGGGGATTATCCGAAGGTTTTCGGCATAAGGCAGACTTTTAACAGGTAGAAGGCCTGCGGCACAAGCCCTTATTTAACCGGTTTTTTTTAAACGCTATATTATAATCTGAAAGCCGTTTGAATACAATAGTTTAACTAATTAAAAATCCCAACTTAATAAGTTGTTAATCATCACAATTCTCTCATAAATTTAGTCATTAGTCAACAGTCCTAAGTTATGTTGCTCAAGACTGTTGGCTAATGAAGAGCGAGCAGTACCTTTAGGGCAAGAAACTGCTTAAGTTCGATCGATCCTGAAAGCCAATTTTACGAGACAGAAGGCTCAATGCGAGCGTAAAACAAACCCCGAATTTTCACGTCCAGAGCCGGTCTAGCTCCCAAATCAGTATCAGAAGGCTGCGTGCTCTCAAAAATCCCGCCAACTTCGCCAGTGGCGCTGTTGACTTTAGCAACTTGGAGAGAAATTTTGCCCGCCTTGGTGCGGGTGTCAGCCACCTTAACATTAGCCCGCACACGTTTGGAATTGTCAGAAGCCGGAAGCGCTACAGCATTGTCATAGCCAGTCGATACCCCGCGACCTTTAGGGTCTAAAAAGCCTGCGCTGCGGTAAGACGGAACGTTAAACTCCCCTCTCAAATCGGTGGAAGTATTGATAGCAACTACTCCAGGATCAGAACTAGCAACTAATTCTTTAATGGTAAACAAGAAAGGTACTTGTTCTCCGCCCGGTAACTGAATCGTAATTGCTTGAAAATCCAAGCCGTCTTCTTCTGTAAAAGTCAGAGTTCCGTCAGTACCGACCTTAAGCGTACCTTGAACTTGGTCAATGCTCGACGTGAACCGGGTCAGCAATTTACCAGGCACAAATTCCGCTTCTTGGCGTTTGTTTGCTGGTTCTTCCTTGACAAAATAAGTTGTGGGCTGCAAACACAAACCAGTCAGTTTATAGGTGCCACCCGCTTCGATGGGGATCGATCCCCGAGAAGTTTCTGCCAAGCTAGGGCAGTTATTAGCCAATCCAGTACCTCTAATCTCGTCGTAGGTGAGCAACTCAGTAGTTGCCACCGTCGAGTCAGGAGCAGAAGAACAAGCAACCAGCGCACTCATGCAAAATGCTAAAAGTGCAACAATTAAAGCACGATATTTCATTGCAAACCTCAATATCCAACATCGGATTATATTAAGAAAAAGCCCTACTTCGAGCAAAATATAATTGCCCGCCGGCAGGCTAGGCCAGCGCTTAGGGCAGCATTTAGATCCTGATCGCTCGCTTCACCGAGACCGGCATTGACTCAAAAAATCAAGCTAGTGCGCCGTGAAAATAAGCATGAACTTACGATTTCTCAATCATGTTCGGATCGCAGCCCAATACACATGGTACGACGGGTTGTGCTCTTTTCCTGACTTGGACTGCAAATTAATATTGCTTAAGTCAACCTACTTAAGTTACTTTGCTTATGGCCCCGAATGGCGATCGCGACTAGCTCGATTAGTCGGTTGACCAAAAGGCTGGGGACAAAGGCCTTGTAGATTTCACAGGAAGCAGCGGTATGGACAACGGCAAAGATTTAGAGTCAGAAAAGTTGCAGTCTCAAATGCAATCGGTGACAGAGGCGATTCGGACTTTAGCCGAAAGTTGTCAGGGAGACAGTCTGCTGCTTTTGGCTCTGCTGCGGACGCTGGAAGCTTCGCACCGGGAAATTCGGGACGGTTTGTTTCAAGCGTCTTTTCCCGACAACCGCCAAGCACTTTACAAACTCCTCAGGAATATTGAAGCCAATGGCGGCTGGCCTTACATCCACCGCATGAAACTTCGATCGCTCTTGGGGTACACCCAACAATTATCTCCCCTAGAAGATTCTCCAGCCGAGTCACCACAAGACTCGGCCGAAACTCCCCAGGACGTTAAATAGTTTTGAGTGATGAGTTTAGTGAGTTTTACATTAACTCATCACTCATCACTAAGCTGCGCGATCGCACTTAGAACCCGTAAGGTGGAGGAACAGGTGTAGGAAAAGGTATCGGGTTCGGCACCGTCGGGAATATCGGCGTCTGGCCCGGCATTGGCAATAGTCCGGGAGTCGGCGCCGGGGCGATCGAACTAATTGACACCAGGGGCGAATCAACATCAGGCACGCTAACCGTCGGCGGAGTCGGAATCCTCGAAGCAGTCGGCGTGGGAGTCGGAGTCGGTGCTGCTGTCGGAGTCGGAGTCGGTGCTGCTGTCGGAGTCGGAGTCGGTGCTGCTGTCGGAGTCGGAGTCGGTGCTGCTGTGGGAGTCGGAGTCGGTGCTGCTGTCGGAGTCGGAGTCGGAGTCGGCGCCGCTGGTTCCGTGAGAGTCGGCGTCGCTTCTTCCGTGAGAGTCGGCGTCGCTGCTTCCGTGGGAGTTGGAGTCGGAGTTGGAGTTGGAGTTGGAGTTGGAGTTGGAGTTGGAGTCGGAGTTGGAGTTGGAGTTGGAGTTAGAGTTGGATCTGTAATTGTGGTTGTAACTGTAGTTGTAGTTGTAGTTGTAATGGTGGTTGGCCTGGGAGTAACCGTCCCAGTCACAGCGATAAAATCGTTGACATCGATCAGCGCCGCCGGAGTGTCTGTCAAAATTGCTAAAAGCTTGCCGTCGAGCGTAATTACTGTATCCCTGAGATTTGAACCGTTGCCTTGGCTAACTACCAGTTGACCGAAAGATAAATTGCTCGGCAGTCCAAAGAAATCCTCTGCGTCATTGTAATCAGTAATTAAAACCAAACTGCCAGGCCCGGCTCCCAATCCAAAGACATCGCTGCCACTGCCACCAGTCAGAGTATCCGAACCCTCACCTCCGATCAGAGAATCATTACCCTCTGCCCCAAATAAATTGTCATTGCCGAAACCGCCCAAAATTGTATCGTCGCCGATACCTCCGGCCAAGGAGTCATCGCCAAAACCGCCGTCGATACCATCATTACCTTTGCCACCAAACAGGAAATCATTGCCTTCATCTCCCAGTACCGAGTCGTCGCCCTCATCGCCGCGAAGGGTATCGGAACCGCTGCCACCAAAAACTGTATCGTCAGCCTTACCACCGAATATCTGGTCATTACCAGCGTCTCCGAAGAGCGAATCGTTGTCGGCATTGCCGTACAAAGTGTCGTCGCCGTCGCCGCCGGTCAAATAATCGTTGCCCTCAGCGCCCAACATTTGATCCCTACCACTGCCGCCGTTGAGAGAATCGTTCCCAAAATTCCCGTAGAGAAAGTCATCATCAGCATTCCCGAACACGGAATCGTCACCGTCACCCCCTGTGAGGGTGTCGTTACCAGTACCGCCAGCAATCACATCAGAGCCTGCGTTGCCACTAACTAAGTCGTCCCCTGCGTCTCCCAACACGCTGTCTATCCCGTCGTTGCCTTCGAGGATGTCGTTGCCTAAACCGCCACGAATCGAGTCGTCGCCGTTCCCGCCGGAAGCAAAATCGCGGCCTTGGTTGCCAATAAGTTCGTCATTTCCTTCACCCCCAATCACCGAATCTGCTCCGTCACCTCCCAGAAGCTGGTCGTTACCGCCGTCGCCCTCTAGGGTGTCATCTCCTCCCGCACCCAGGAGCGAATCATCGCCATCTAAGCCGCGAATTCGATCGCTCAGCGGAGTTCCTAGAATAAAGTCGTTGCTGTCTGTGCCGATCAGGTTTGCCATACGGGATACACCGCTCCTAAATCAAATAAATTGTTTGAAATTATGTTAATCGCCTTCGTGACAAGGGATTGCTGCTTGCCTAGGTTAGCATAATTGAGATTTTGGCAATCTGGCGAAGGGGCACTGGAAGTTTTGCTCGTGTCCGCAGTTGCGATCGGGGCTGGTATAATGCCCGATCGGCAATCTAATTTAGTTTTTCTGGATTTTTTCAAATACAAATTAGTCGATCGGACTCAAGGAATTCAAACTCGACAAACGAAATGAGCCCGAATAAAAAATGAATAACCTTTTTCATTCTTGCCCCTCCTCAATTTTTTACTTCTGATACCACTTTGAAAAAAGAATGCAACGGGAGGAGAACTCCAAATCATTAGCTCATTTTTCACTCCCAATTCTTCAATCTAAAATCTAAAATAATAGGACGGAAGTCTTATAATTTTATTCGGTAATAGGTAACACTATCTCAAATTCACTTCCTCCCCCCAAAGTAGAATTCACATTAATTGTTCCGCCGTGGGTTTCGACTACAATCTGGCGGGCGATCGCCAATCCTAACCCGGTGCCTTTTCCTACTGCCTTCGTTGTGAACAAATGGTCAAAAATCCGTTTTTTTACTGATTCTGTCATGCCCGCACCGTTATCGGCAATCTGAATTTTGATGTGTTGATCGCCCAACTGACTGGTACGAACTGTGATACAGTGTGGGTTTGCTTTAATGGCATCCAAACTGCGTCCTTGGTTTGATTCTTCTAGAGCATCGATCGCGTTAGCAAGCAGGTTCATAAAGACTTGGTTCAGTTGACCGGGAAAGCATTCGATTGGGGGGAGATTGCCGTAGTCTGTGACGACTTCGATCGCAGGATGGTGTTCGTTGGCTTTCAGCCGATGTTTCAAAATTAAGATTGTGCTGTCAATGCCCTCATGGATATTAAACGGAACTTTGTAGTCTTTATCGGCTCTGGAGAAGGTGCGGAGGCTCGTGCTAATGCCACGAATGCGATCGCACCCGACTTTCATCGACAACAGCATCTTTGGCAAATCTTCTAAGGCATACTCTAAATCAATATCCTCAGCATCTTCTTCAATTTCCTCGCCGGGATTTGGCAGTTTTTCTTGATATAATTTTAAGTGACCAATCACATCTTTGATCGTGGTGGTTGCTTCCTCAATATTCCCGCTAATAAAGCCGACAGGATTATTAATTTCGTGGGCTATTCCTGTGACGAGATTGCCCAAGGTGGACATTTTTTCGCTTTGTACGATCTGTAACTGTGCTTGCTGCAAATCAAGGAGCGATCGCTCTAATTCTTGTGCATAAGCTTGAGATTGTTGGTACAAGCGGGCATTTTCTAGAGAGATAGCCGCTTGGGCGCACAAAAGTTGGATGACTTCAGTGCGATTTTCTGTAAATGCACCAATTGTCAAGTTATTTTCTAGATATAGCAACCCGATTAATTTACCCTGATTTAAAATTGGCACGCACAGCACACTTTTGGGCTTTTTCTGCATCAAATACGGATCGGCAATAAAATCGTTTTGTACTGCTGCATTATCCAAAACGACAGTTTTCCAAGTCCGCTTAACATAGTTGACCACAGCAGGGGGAAACTCGTCGCTGGCTGACAGCGGTACAGATATTGAGATGACCTCTTGGTTGAAGGAGGCTACAGCTTCGATGGTGAGATTCCCATCCTTAAGCAACAGCAGAACTGCTTTTTTTGCCCCGGCATTTTCCATCACCACACACATCAGTGCAGCCAGTAATTTTTCTAATTGAATTTCACTCGATAGAGTTTGGGCTGCTTTGAGAATAGCCGCGAAATCCAGGGTTTCGTAAATACTGTTGCTGCTAGATAGACTTGTTTGGAAGGTTTGATGTAAAATTGACGATTTATTGCTTGTTTGGAGGCGACTTTCGCTGATTACAAAACGATTTTCTATTGCCTGCAATATGGGAGCAAGAAGTTGGGGATAGCGTTTTTCTAAGTCATCGATTTTGGCTTTCGCACCCCAGCGAGCATAACAGTAGTAGGCTTCTTGCATATAAGCTTGCGCCACTTTTTCTTTGCCCCAGTCGAGGTAGAATTTAGCTGCTAGTTCGTTAGCGAGGGCTTCTTCTTGGATGTATTCGTTTTCTTTCGCTCCAGAAATGGCGCGATCGTACATTTCAATAGCTTCTGCCCTCTGTCTGGCAACTCGGTATTTCTCTGCTTCTACCAACTGCCACTTATGCAAATAATTCATGGGGGCGTGTTCTGCCCAATGCTGCAACTTCCTTTGATTTTCCTGAACTCGTTGCAACGAAGTTTCTAACTCCGTCTCGGACTCAGGAGTGGCCAGGGCTATGAGTGAGTCATAGAAATATAAACCAGCTTCGGAAGTAGTTCCTGCACATCCCGCTATATACTGTCTTGCTCGATCGACATCTACGGAGGCCCCAGCAATGTCTTCCAGCAGGAATCTCAACGTTGCCCTGTACAGATAGAAGACGCAGAGTCGGTAAAAATCGTTAGAGGCAAGCGACTGAGAAACCAGCTTCTCCTCATAGCGTTCCTGTTCAAAGGAAATCTCCAAGTTGTTTGGATTACCCAATAAAAACAGCGTTGTTTCCCAATAAATCGAACAATAATTTGCCGTCGTTAGTTGGTTGAGGTCGAGTAATTGCTGACGGTATGCCCGAATTTGGGGATCAAGTTCTGCTAAAGGCTGACCGCACCCGTAGGAATGTAGACAAAATCCATGCCCATTAAACCCCACAAACTCTAAATTTCCTGTTTCTAATCCGGCTTGATAGCCTGCCTGAAGAATGGGGAGGGTTTCCCGCAAATGCGATTTGCGATGGTACAAAAAGAGTCCGATCACAACACAACTTGCAGAGCGAATATTTTTGGCCTCCGCGCTACTGCCAAGACGATAAGCTAATCGGCCAAACTCATCGGCTACCGTCACATCTTGTAGAAAGTTGTTGAGAATAATCCCATAAGAACTATAGCTATAAGCTGAAGTAGGACTGTTGCCATATTGGATAGATAAATTTACCTGTAAGGCAGCCACCAGCGCAAACAAAGACGAACCAACCAGATAACAAACTGACACCAGACTTGCCGCCACTTGCATCGTGGCCAGCTTTTGGGTATCCACCATCGCTGGCAGATCGAATAACTCTTCAATCGGTCGATCGCCGATCGAGCTATTAATTTCCTGCACTGCTTGCTGAATATCTTCTGATGTAGGGCTATCGGGCAACTCAACTCCTAATTCTTTGAGAATTAACAGACCGATAGCAATTGCTTCTAAAAACTTGTTCTGGGACGTTAATGCCTGAATTTTGACGATGTAAACGCTCACTCGCTCTAGGGGAGTTCTGGTATGATGAATCACCGTGTCAATCCACTGATTCATCTGGTCAAATTCGCCACAGAGTGAAGCCACTTCTGCTGCTATGTCGTGCAAGTTCAAGGTCATCTCGTACTGTCGTTGCCAAGCGCTCTCTCCAAGCAAATTTAGCCCGATCGCAGCATACTCGCGAGCAGCTTGATAAGCAGTAGCGGCTCTGGCTTTGCGGCAAGCCGTGAGATTGAGTTGTGCCAAATCGTCACGTTCTGTTTGGTCTTCAATCAGCGCAATACCATAGTTCAACTGATTGACGATTGAAAAAATCTGCTCTTCTATAGCTGCGGGTGAAATTTGCTGGATCAGCAATTGTCCAATCTGATAGTGAGCACGCGATCGCTCTTGTTCGGGAATTAAAGAATAGGCAGCTTGCTGAACGCGATCGTGCAAAAACTTGTAATTCACCGCCTCCGAATTTTCGGTCTCCTCCCGTCTTTCTCGCCCCATATAAAACTTGTATATTTCACTTTCAGGCAGGATTAACCCCTCTTGCAAAGCCTTCCACAAATCCGTCGCCGTTTCCGTTTCCAATTGCTGGGAAACAACTGCCAAAGTCCCCAAATCAAACTGATTTCCCACACAAGCAGCCAACTTCAACACATTCTGAGTCCCTGGCGGCAATTTTTGCAACTGCAATGCCATAAACTCGACCACATCATCAGTCAGCGCTGCCTCCCGAACTCGAACAATATCGCACTGCCAATAACCCGCAACCCGGTCAAACTCAATCAGCCCATCCTGATGCAGTGCTTTGAGAAACTGCGTTGCAAAAAAGGGATTTCCTTGGGTTTTTTGTGCTACCAAATCAGCCAAAGATCTTGCCCAATATGGCTCGCAATTGAGCGTATCAGCAACCAAATGATTTAGACTTTCTGAACTCAACGGTTCCAGCGTAATAGTATCCACCGTTGCCCCAGCTTTGACCGCTGCATCCAGTGTCAGCATCAACGGATGTGCTGCAAATACTTCATTATCTCGGTAGGCACCAATTACTAATAAATAGCCGGTTGCTGACTCGGTAACCAGCAGTTGCATTAACCGCAGCGAAGCTGAATCTGCCCACTGCAAGTCATCCAAAAACATCACCAGGGGATGTTCGGGCTTTGTGAACACATGAATAAAGTTTTGAAACTGCAAATTAAACCGATTTTCTGCCGCAGTTCCTGATAATTCGAGTGCGGGCGGTTGTGACCCAATAATTTTTTCTAGTTCGGGAATTACTTCAATAATGACTTGTCCGTTATCGCCTAGGGCTTGCAATATTTGAGTTTGCCAATTTGCCAACCTATCGTCACTTTCGCTCAACAATTGTCCCATTAAATCTCGAAATGCTTGGACAAAAGCTGAGAAAGGAATATTGCGGTTAAATTGGTCGAATTTGCCTTTGATGAAATAGCCGCGCTGGCGGACAATTGGTTTGTGAACTTCATTGACAATTGCAGTTTTCCCAATCCCAGAAAAACCCGCGACTAACATTAACTCACAGCCTCCACCCTTTTCTGATGCCTGCTGGGAAAAACCTGCTACTCGATCGAATGCTGCCAGTAATTCGGCAACTTCGGTTTCGCGACCGTAGAGTTTTTCGGGGATGAGGAAGCGATCGCCCACATCCCTCTGCGCGATCGTAAAACTCTCTATCCTACCGTTTTCTTCAAGTTGCTGCAAACAAAATTCTAAATCGAATTTCAGACCCAAGGCACTCTGATAGCGGTCTTCGGCATTCTTTGCCATTAATTTGCTAACAATCTCCGAGAGGACCGGCGGGATTTCGGGATTGATTTCATGCAGTGATGGCGGTTGCTTGGCAATATGACAGTGTACCAATTCCATCGCATCGTTGGATTGAAACGGCAATTGTCCCGCCAGCAATGCGTAAAAAGTCACGCCCAAAGAGTAAAAGTCTGTCCGGTAGTCAATCCCCCGATTCATCCTTCCCGTTTGTTCGGGAGACAAATAGCCGAGTGTCCCTTCCAGCACGTTAGGATTCATCAGGGTTTGAGTTTCCCTTGGCAGCAAAGATGCAATACTAAAGTCAATGAGTTTGACTTGTTTTGTTTGCGGATTAATTAAAATATTCGCTGGTTTAATGTCTTTGTGAATGATGCGGTGGCGGTAGAGTATATCTAATGTATTGCTCAGGTCGATTGCCACTGGCAAAAACTCGCTCAGAGTCGGGGCAGTTTCCCCTTGTTCCATCCATTCATTCAGAGAAACTCCCCCAAATTCTTCCATTACCAGCGCATAGCTGTTGTTGTAGGTTTCCAAGCTGTAGGTTTCGATGATTCCTGGCAATTGGAGGTTTTTGGAGATCGTGTACTGATTACGAAATTGCACCAGTTCGCTGAAGCTGGGATATTCGTTCCGCAAGACTTTGATGGCTACAAGCTGTTTGTCGTTAGTGCGGAAAGCTCGATAAACTAGGGTGCGAGTTCCTGAGTAAAGGGGATCGAGAGTTTGATAACCTGTCAATGTAAAATTTTTACTTGGCATACTCTTGTTATTCACGTTATCTGCGGCTTATTTCCCTAGCAGAAGCCCCTACGGTTTCTCAGCCCCCTGAGTCTTATTTTTAATCAATATAACATAGAGCGCTCAAGGTTTGTGATGCGGATCACTGAAGTAAGCAGCGTTTTAAACTGAGCAATTATTATTTTTGTTAAAAATTAAATAGCCTGATCCATAGGGGAATAGTGAATAATAAACTAACGCAGCCGATGCCGATCGCAGTTACGGCTAATTCGCGATCGAGATTGAAAGCTTCTGCCAACAATGTAGTACCAAAAGCAGGAGGCATCGCCATTTGCAGCACTAGCACAAGTCGCGGCGCGCCCGCGATTCCCAAAAACGTTAATCCCGTGCCAATTACCAAGGGAATTAACAACATTTTAATCGCCAAACAAGCCACAACTTGTTTGAGGTTGTGCAAGGAATTCAACTTGCTCAACTGCATCCCGATCGTAATTAAAGCTAAAGTAATTACCGTCCAAGCGCCTGCTGTTAACAATTCTGCGATTTGTGCCGACAGCGGCAAGCTGCGCGAGACAAATCCTATACCAAAAGCCCACAGTGCCGGATTCATAAAAATTGCCTGCAGGGGTGTTAACCAACTCTGAGGGCGATCGCTTTTACCGCAGTGAGAAGCAATAGCAACTCCCAGTATATTGATTCCCACGGTAGTGCCTAGCAAGTCGTAAAACAACGCCCAGGCAAAGTGTTCCGATCCTAATAAGGACAAGGTGACGGGAATGCCTAAAAAACCCGTATTACCCACCATCGTTGCCAATAAGAAGCTGCCTTGAGTGGGCAAACTCCAAGCGCTGGTGTGTTCCGGGCTATTTTGGGCGATCGGATTAAGACTCTTGAAACGTTCCTCGCCGACACCGAAATTTATCAAAATCCCAGCGAGTCCTCCACCTGCTAGAATTGCCACCCAAGCTATCAGCGGCGCCATCCAAATAGCGCCCGACAAATTGGCGCGGCGGATGAAAGCAACAATGCTCAATGGCGTGCCAAAGAAGAAAAGAAACTTGGCTAAATATGTAGAATAGCTTCTCGGTAGCAGGCGGCCGAGAATGAATCCCAACGCCACCCATCCGATTAGATTTAGATAAAGTTTGAGCAGCGGATTTTCTAAATAAACCATGATTGACTAAATATTTACTAAACGACTTACGCAGATCCATTACTTTTGCCAAAACAGCCCACCTTTAGGCTAGCGCCGCAGTTTTCCATTGCACCGCAGCGCTAAATATTAATGCTTATTCAGCTTCGCAGATAATTTTCCCGACAGGCCTTGACATCCACAGAAGCGCGTGTAATGATTGAGTTGAACAAAAAGTCAACATAAGTGAAAACTATGGCACGGCAAGCGAAACAATCATCTCAAGCCAAAAGTTCCAGCAGCCAAGCAGCCTCCAATACTCGCACCAAATTTACCCTCTACAATTTTGCCGGAAACGCCAAGGCATTCTATCTAGTCGATCGCATTAATTTAGAAAGAAAGCCCGGTGATATCCCAGAAAAATCTGTCGCTCACAGCATCATTATCATAGACCGTTCCGGCTCAATGTATTATGACTTAGAACCGCTGAAAGAAACCCTAATCAAGCTTTTGACCTTAGACGAGTACAACAATTACCAGCTAATTGTCAGCCTGATTTCCTATGCTAGCAATGGGGACGTAATTTGTCATTTCCAGCGAATTCCCATTCAAGAAGTGCTGAAGTTTGACTCTCACTACATCAAAGAAATTCAAAAAATCCACACGGCTGGCAGTACCTGCATATCGCAGTCGATGCAACTCGCTAAATCTCTGGTTAAAGCGGGAGAAATGACAGCGATCAATTTGCACACAGACGGCTATGCAAATGACCCCAGTGCCAATTCGGAAGCTGCAAAACTAGGGGAAATTTGCGAAGAACTAAAAGATATGGATGTGTTTGCCAACACGATATCCTATGCCTCTGCTGACTTCAAACTGCTATCCAAAATCGCCAACACATTATCGGGAAATTGCATCCGCGCTGGCGAAGTCAAAATGGTTTATGATGCTCTTTACGACAGCACAAAACTGTTAGGCAGTTCCGTTGCACCTCCGCTGGAAGAACCGTTAATTAAGGAATACGATTATCAAGTTTTTGTTTCCAAAAGCGGCAAGAAAATCAACGGTTCATCGAGCACGCTGAAAATCTGCGGGCTGAAAGCAGACGATCGGGGACTGTTTTACAAATATCAGAAAGTCGCCAAAGATGAGTATGACAAACTAGATGTTCCCGTTGCTCAAACTGATGAGTCGGTGTTTGCTTTTGCGAAAGCTAACCTCGCTGACGGCAATTTAAATACGGCTAAGTATGCGCTGGCGAGTACCTTCGACGCTACTTTGACGGAAAAACACGCTAAAGCTTTGACAAATGCCCAAATAGCCGAGTTTACGGAAGATTTGGAACAGGCTGTTTTTGCGCCTGAGGTGTTGAAAAATCATGAAATTGGCGATCGGGTAAAAGTCAGCGATAAAATTTCCCTGCTGGAGTTAATCAAGATATGGGAGGAAAACAGCAATAGCATCATCATCAACTTGAAACACTTGCAAGAAAATTATCAGCGAAAAGGTTTGAAGCGAATTGAAGGAAAGCGAGACGACAACGGCAACCTTGTCAAGCCTTGGCTGAAAACAGAATTCTTAGATGGCGGCGAATACGTGCAAATGGGTTCATTTGCCATCAATCAAAATACCGCTACCATCAATATGCTGATTACCCGAAAAGCTAAGCTGGTAAAAGTTGAGGATGAAACTTTAATCGCAGAAGTGGCGGGAATTCTAGTTACAGACCTCAATACTTTCAACAATTATACCATTGTCAGCGACGGCGAAGTTAATATTAAGTCGCTGCGAACCAAAATCAGCAGCAAACCAGTGTTTGATTTGCTCAAAAAATCCGGTGTCCTTGAAAAAGACGGTTCGCCTGTGCAAGAATTTGACTTCCGTTCAGAGTACGATATTAAGTTAGAGACTTTGCCCCTCGTGCCTTTTGACGGGCGTTACGGCAGCCTTGACGGAGTGTTTGAGGAACTCGCAGAAATCAAAATTCTCTCTAGCATTCTCTCGGCTCATTTGAAGGAGGAATCCGAGGCTTACACAGCGGAACAATTGGAAGAATTGAAACAGCATTATCTGTCAAAAAGCCTTTACATCAACTTTCCGACGACGACGGAATACACAGAATTAAAAAGTGCGATCGCCCACGGTTCAGTAGATTCGCGAGTCAGCTACAAAATCGACATCGGCAGCAAAAACATCCTCAACTTCGGCAAATTGCACTCTGCCAACAAATTTCTCGATCGCCTTTATGAAGTTTACCACAAAAACACGGGCGAAAAGCTAGCAAAACCAACATTTGACATCACCTTAGATGAGCCTGTTGTCTTCGCACACAAAACACTGTCATCCCGAACAAAAATCACCAAAGTTGACGACTTGATGAAACTGATTTTCGATGAGTTTCTAGGGTTGGAGGATAACGGAATTGTTAGCGCTACTTTAGCGAAAGTGGGTGCAGATAGTTTGCTGCGCCTTTTGCAAGCGAAATGGCAGGGAGAAGATGTCAAGCGAGAGGAGTTTGTCGCTGCTTTAGCTAATGCCAACGAGCGACTGGAAGGTTATGCTGAAAAAGTGTACAGGGAAAAAGTTTCACCGCTGGTTTTCTATATCGGTTCTACCGGACTTATCCCGGATGAAATGGAGGCAAAAGCGGCGACTGCTGAGGAAATTAATTCTAAATACGGCAACTTGCAATTTTCTAAAGATGAGCAAGAGGGGATATTTTTTGAAGTGGGAGACTGCATTATTAGCGTGTATGCTAAGAATGAGTATTTCACGGTAGGGAAGTAGGAATTATAGCCTTTCTCAGTAACATGAGGTGCTCTCGCGGGCATAGGGCATAGGGCATAGGGCATAGGGCATAGGGCATAGGGCATAGGCATAGGACTCGCCCCCATACCTCACCACGCTTGAGAACCGCTATAGGGTGGGCATTATTTGCCCACCTTCCTCAAATATGGGTGATTGAAATAAACCGCAAAGGCGCAGCGGTGGCGACTAGGAAATAGGTAGATGGGACAAGTGTTAGGTTGCCAAGACGAAAGGAGCGATCGCAAATCTTCTATGATGGGAGTAGAACAAGAGTTTGAGTGTGTGCAATTGCTTAGATTTTAGCTTTATGCCAAGTCATCACTAGATACTTACGATCGTGTTCAACCCCATAACCAGTAGATAAAAACTCGTGTTTATTATAGAAATCAACCGCTATTTTATTCTCCTCATAGACTGGTAACTCAATTGGAGATTTGCAGTTTTGTTTAACCTGCTTCATCAATTTAGTTCCGCAGCCTTTGCGTTTATAATCTTTCAAAATATATAAAGAATTTAATTTTGTCTTATCCTTATACTCACGAGCAAAGGCAAATCCAATTACTACATCACTATCCACTATAACCCATGCTTTAATAGACCATTTATTATTATTATCTTCACCTTTGCCATTCAATAAATTCTTTTTTAGATCATCTAGTTCTTTCTGTAAAGCATCATCAGGCACCAAGCCTAGTAATTTTTCTTCTGTTTTAAATATGTCTAAAACTTGATTAAGATGAGATTTATTATACTTTCTGATTTGTCCAACCATAGTTGATTTGTTCCCAAAATACAGTGAGCGCAATAAATGCCTAATGTTTTAGCGATTTCTGGCCTGATTAGGGCATCTTGAGGATGTCAAGTTGAACTCGCAATCTGCCTAGCAGCTTCTCGCAGCCGCTCCATATCGCGCATCGGTGGTATACCAAATAGCCGCTTGTACTCTCGGTTGAAGTGCGAGGAATCGTCATAACCCACACGGTAGGCTGCACTGGTAGCGTCAAGGTTTTGCCCCAGCATCAGACGGCGAGCTTCCTGCAGTCGCAGTTGCTTCTGGAACTGCAAGGGACTCATGGCAGTGACAGACTTGAAGTGATGGTGGAAGCTCGATACACTCATTCCAAGCTCTCGTGCGATGCTTTCAATCCGAAGCGGCTGGTTAAAGTCTTTACGAAGTCGATCGACGGCTCTAGCAATTTGGTGGGTAGAGCCACCCAGAACTGCAATATGACGCAGCCGACTACCTTGCTCTCCCATCAGCAGTCGGTAAATAATTTCCCGCTTAATCAGTGGTGCCAGAACATTAGCTTCAGCAGGGGAATCTAGAAGCCTGACAAGCCGCACCACAGCGTCCAAAAGATTTGCATCCAACGGACTTACGTTAATCGCTTTCACATTGGCATCCCTTTGTGGTGAGGGATCGCCCGCCTCAACCATGACTGAACCAACAAGAGTGGGGTCGAGATCGAGGCGAAGGCCAAGGTACGGTAGCGCCTTAGACGCTTCCTGAATTTGGCTGGCAATCGGCAGTTTGACCGTAGACAGCAAATAATGCAAAGGGTCGTACAGATAGCGATCGCAGCCCAGAAGCACTTCTTTACTGCCCTGGGCGATCGCACAAAAGGCAGGGATAGAGACACTATGAACGCATTCCGAAGGTGAGGAGAAGCGGTAGAAGTGCAATCCTTTGAGCCGCTCAATCGTCCCATCATGACGAATCGCCTGTGCAATCCGCTGGGTCAGTTCGTCTCTGTGGGCTTGCGCTCTATCTGCCTCGCGCTTTGCCTGCTGGTCGTTGTTGATTAACTCCATATCGGGCTTTCCACTCGTTTTGGCAGCGTTTATTTCTAAGTTTGCAGGATTGTACAACAATCTTAGACGATCGTCCTATTCCTTGCCCTTGAGGATTTTTAGAATGAAGCTAAAGCAATGAAAAACCATTTCGGCTTCTTGTAAGCATTCTGGACTTTTATTTAATAGAAAACTCAGTTTTGATTGGGCAAGAGATTCGCCTACTGACAACCAAAAGGGCATCAAGGCGAACCTTGCTTCTTAAAAAATTCATCCCTATTGATAGAGCAGGCGCTAAGTGCTCGATCTCTACAATTGGGGGTAGCCAAAGGAATTCAAAGGATGAAACTGCTCACCGCAACGGTCATATCGCTTTCTCTGCTCGCTTCGGCCTCGGCCCAAGCAAATCCGGCAGGAACCGCCGAGGGGTCCGGTGCTCCCCAGACCGCGCCAATGCAAGATTCGCAGACAATCAACATCACGCGAAGCGGCTCTGTGCCCTCGCGGAAAGGACCAGCCGAAAATTTCACGGGTTCGGTGCGCGTCGATCCTCTGTTCCAGGCGAACGATCCAGCAGACACGTCTGGCGCCAACGTTACATTTGAGCCTGGTGCTCGATCGGCATGGCACACCCATCCGCTCGGTCAGACCCTGATCGTGACAGCGGGCGTCGGGCGGGTGCAGAGCTGGGGGGGACCGATCGAGGAGATTCGGCCAGGAGATGTCGTCCGGATTCCGCCAGGTCAGAAACACTGGCACGGAGCCTCGCCAAATACGCCAATGACGCATATCGCGATCGTGGAACAGCTCGACGGCAAGAGCACCGACTGGATGGAAAAGGTCAGCGACGAGCAGTACGGCACGCCAGTCCAGGCGCAACGATCGGCATCCGCTGCGCCTGCACGCTCCGTCCCCGCTGTCAGCGTGCAACCGACGCCGGCCCAAAGAGCGTTCGGCGACATCGCCCCCAAGTTAGTCGAGCTTACTGACAACGTGCTATTTGGTGATGTCTGGGAACGTCCTCAGCTATCAAAGCGCGATCGCAGCCTGGTGACCGTCAGCGCGCTGATCGCGATGAACCGTCCCGACCAGCTTCGATTTCACCTCGCCAAAGCCCGCGAAAATGGCCTGACCCAAGACGAGTTGATCGAGACCATTACCCACTTGGCGTTTTACGCGGGCTGGCCTAACGCAGTTACCGCGATTGACGTGGCTAAGGAAGTCTTCGAGAGCACAGGACGCCCGAGCGAAGGCACACAAGCGCCTGCGGTGGGTGCAGACCGTTAGAATAGTCGGCGCGAAAAACAAACACTTGTCCAGGGATTGTTTGAGAATTTTGCAAGGAGCATCATGGACGATAATCAAGAACGGAAAGATTTCAGTTCAACCGAGAGCGATTCGCAGCTCAGCGCGGACGAAGAAACACTGCTCGACCAACTCGGTATTACCGGCGCTGCTCGCCGCAAATTCTTGGGGCAAAGCATGGCTGCCCTACTCGGCACCTTCGCCTTCCACCTGCTGGCTAAAGAGGAGGCCTTTTCCACGCTCGCCGCTGCGCCCGACGCCGTGTTCGCCCAGACCCCTGGGGTTGAAAACGCCGTTAAGGTTCTTTTGAAAATCAACGGCTCGACCCAACGGCTGGAAGTGGATTCGCGCATGGCGCTGCTCGACACCCTGCGCGAAAGACTTGGATTGACCGGCACCAAAAAAGGATGCGATCAAGGACAGTGCGGCGCTTGTACGGTGATCGTTGACGGGCGCCGCGTGCTTTCTTGTCTGACACTTGCCGCTAGCTGCGAGGGGAAAGAGGTGACGACCATCGAAGGGATCGCTGACGGCGACAATCTTCATCCGATGCAGGCGGCGTTCATCAAACACGACGGCTTCCAGTGCGGCTACTGCACGCCGGGGCAGATATGTTCGGCGGTGGCGCTTCTGGAGGAAGCCAAAAACGGCGACGCGAGTCACGTCACTAACAATTTGCAGACGAGCGCCCAGAATGTAGCACTCTCTGATGAAGAAATCAGAGAACGCATGAGCGGTAATATTTGCCGTTGCGGCGCGTATCCGGGAATCGTTGCGGCAATCAGAGAAGTTCAGTCCGGGCGCGAAACAGCCCAGGCCTGGCATTTTGCCAGCGATGAAGAAATTGCCGTTGCATTAAACGAGGAGGGCAAAGCCGATGCAATCGTTTAAATATTCCAGCGCCACCGATGCGGCCAGCGCCGTTGGCACCGTTTCCGCGAATCAAACGGCAAAGTTTCTCGCAGGCGGGACAAATCTGATTGATTTGATGAAAGAATACGTCGAGCGTCCCAGCGAACTTGTTGACATCTCAGGTTTGAATCTGGCGGAAATTCGATCGACCTCGAACGGAATTTCGATCGGCGCCTTAGCCAAAAATACCGACACGGCCAACCATCCACTCATCCGGCAAAATTACCCGCTTCTGTCAATGGCGATTTTAGCCGGCGCCTCCGCGCAGCTTCGCAATATGGCGACCAACGGGGGAAATTTAATGCAGCGCACCCGTTGCCAGTATTTTTACGACATCGCTATGCCCTGCAACAAACGCGAGCCTGGTAGCGGATGCGGAGCGCTTCAGGGGCTTAATCGCATTCATGCCATTTTTGGCTACAGCGACAAATGCGTGGCGACTTACCCGGGCGATATGGCGAATGCGCTTTATGCGCTGGACGCGGTAGTGAGGATTCGCGGCACGAACGGGCAAGAACGCACTATCCCGCTTCAGGATTTTCATCGCTTGCCCGGTAACACGCCCCAAAAAGATAACAATCTTCAGCATGGGGAATTGATCGTCGCGATCGAAATGCCGAAGAATAACTTCGCCACCAAGTCTTATTACCTAAAAGTTCGCGATCGGGCTTCCTATGCTTTCGCACTGCTTGCCGTGGCTGCTGCTTTAGAAACAAGCGGCAACACCATCAAACAGGCACGTGTTGTTTTGGGCAGCGTCGCGCATAAACCTTGGCGTTCGCCCGAAGCGGAAAGAGTTTTGATCGGAAAACCTGCGACGGAAAAAACTTTTGAGGCTGCTGCCGAAGCGGCTCTGAAAGATGCGAAACCGCTTGAACATAACGGTTATAAAGTCGAACTCGGAAAACGCGCCATTGTTCTGGCTTTGCAGCAAGCGATGACGAGCAGCGCGGCCTAATTAGGGAGGATAAACGAAATGGCAAGATACATCGGAAAAGAAATGAGCCGCGTGGACGGCGTAGCCAAAGTTACGGGTCAGGCTAAATACGCGGCGGAATTCCAGGTTCCCAATCTCGCTTACGGTTTTATCGTGCTGGGAACCGTGGCAAAGGGCACGATTAAATCGATCGACACGCGTGATGCTGAAGGCGCCGCAGGCGTAGTTCGCGTCTTTACGCACCTGAACGCACCGAAGCTTGGTCCGAAGTCTTCCACGGAGCAGGCCCCGCCCCGCGCCACCGAGGAGGAAGACAAGTCGTTTCGGGCGCTCCAGTCTGACAAAATCTTCTTCAATATGCAGCCTGTGGCACTCGTCGTCGCCGAGACCTACGAGCAGGCACGTTATGCGGCACGTCTCGTTAAAGTCTCCTACAACTCACAGCAGCACATGACCGACACTGAGGCGGTTCGCGCGATCGCGCGCGTCCCCACTAAAGGGCCGGCTCCGAAGCCGCGCGGTAATCCCGAAGAGGCGATGCGTACAGCGGCCGTGAAGGTAGAGGCCGAGTACCGCATCCCGATCGAACACCACAACCCCATGGAGCCGCACGCGGCGATCGCGGTCTGGCAAGGCGACAAGCTAACGGTCTTCGACAAGACGCAGGGGGTCTATACCGTGCGGACACATTTGGCTTCGAGCTTCGGCGTGCCGGAGGAAAACGTGAGTGTGGTCTCGCCCTTCGTCGGCGGGGCCTTTGGAGCGTCGCTGCGCCCGAACTATTATCCGGCGCTGACAGCGATGGCAGCCCGCGAACTCAAGCGCCCAGTCAAGGTTGTCTATACGCGCACGCAAATGTTCACGGGCCACGGTTATCGTCCGCACACGATTCAGAAGATCGCGCTCGCCGCGGAGCGATCGGGAAAGCTCTCCGCGATGATTCATGAAGCCGTGCACAACACCTCAACCATCGAGGAGTTCTCAGACGACACCACGCGTTTCACGCGCCAAGTCTACGCGTGCCCGAATCTCTACGCGCCGCTGAAGATTACCAACACGGACCTCCCCACCCCGACCTGGATGCGCGCACCGGGGGCCGTTAGCGGTATGTTCGCGCTCGAATGTGCGATGGACGAGCTGGCCTACGCGCTGGCGATCGACCCGCTGGAACTTCGGCTGATCAACTATGCCGAAGTAGACCCGGAGAGCGGCAAGCCATTTTCGAGTAAGGCGTTGCGGGAGTGCTACCGGCTCGGCGCGGAAAAATTCGGTTGGAAGAATCGCAAGTTCGAGCCGCGATCGATGCGTGACGGACGCCTACTCGTCGGTTGGGGAATGGCGACCGGCGTCTGGGGCGCTTCCCAGATGCCTGCTGCGGCCCTGATCACGCTGGGGGTGGACGGCACGGCCAAAGTCGCAAGTGCGACCAGCGACATCGGACCTGGCACCTACACCGTGATGACCATGATCGCTGCCGAGTATCTGGGGCTGAAGTTGGAGCAGGTGAAATTTGAACTCGGGGACACGAAGTTCCCTCGGTCACCGTCGCAGGGGGGCTCTTGGACGACGGCGAGCGTCGGCTCGGCGGTGCGCGGGGCGGCTCTGGCGATCGGCACGAAGTTGCTGGCGCTGGCGAACCAGGAAGCGAATTCTCCGCTCAAGGGGGCTGCCTCCTCGGATGTCGAAATGCTCGACGGGCAACTGCAACTAAAAAGCGACCCGTCGCGTTTGGTCAACATCTCCGCAGTGATGAAGCGTAATAATCTCACCGCAATCACGGAAACATTCGAGTCGCGTCCCTCAGAGGAGCGCGAGAAGTATGCGACGTTGGCCCACGGCGCGCAGTTTATTGAAGTGAAGGTCGATCCGGATGTGGGGACTGTCCAGGTTACGCGCGCCATTGAAGTGAGCGCCTGCGGCAAGATCATGAATCCGAAGGCCTCGCACAGTCAGGAAATCGGCGGCTTTGTCTGGGGCATTGGTATGGCGCTGCAAGAGGCGACTGAAATCGACCACCGTTACGGGCGGATTATGAATCCGAATTTGCAGCACTATCACGTGCCGGTTAATGCCGATGTCTTGGAGATCGATACGATATTCGTTGAGGAGGAGGATAAAGTCGTCAATCCGCTCGGTGTCAAGGGCATGGGCGAACTCGGCATGGTGGGCATCCCGGCGGCGATCGCCAACGCTGTCTTTCATGCCACGGGCAAACGCATCAGGGACCTGCCGATTACGCCGGAAAAGCTGCTGTGAGTCAGATCATTTGAGGAATGAAGTGCCAGCGCTAGTCGAGGCGATCGCCTCCGCGAACCTCAGGGGGAACGGTGCACCAAGGCAACGGTGGGCAGTGTGGAAGAATCTTCGTACCGTCGCCTTGGTGCAACGCATGGGAATGGGTGCAAGACTGGTCCCGAAAAAAGTTAATTATAGGTATTGAACTATTATGTAGTGTGCTATATAATAGTGATTGACTGGATTTTTAAATGGATAACAACTCGAACATCAACCAACGGCGACAGGTGGGGAGGCAGCTTTCGTTTGCCCTCTATAGTGCGTCGAACCGCGTCATTCGGCTTCATAGGCCCTTTCTTGAGCCTTTGGGCCTGACCTATCCTCAGTTTCTGGTCATGCTGGCTCTCTACGAGGGCACCCCGCGCACTGTTGGGGAAGTAGGGCAAGAACTCGGTATGGATAACGGAACCTTGACGCCCCTGTTAAAGCGCCTTGAGAGCGCGGGGTTGGTGACGCGCACCCGTGACCAACAGGACGAACGCCGCGTTCTTATCGAGCTGACAGAAGCGGGCGAGGCACTCCGCGAGGCAGCGTGCTCGATCCCTGAAAAGATCGAGACGGCCTGCCGTCTCTCCGATGAAGACCTTGCTGAGCTTCGCGACACCTTGAACGGGCTGGCAATACCCCGTCAAACAACCCAGTAAAAGGATGATTTATCATGGATAACACGAAAAAAATGAACATCGGGATCTTGGGCACTGGCCATATCGGGAAGACTTTGGCACGCAAACTGGCTGAGGCCGGACACGACGTGAAGGTGGCCAACTCTCGCGGCCCCGAGACCATCGAGGCCGATGTGCTGGCTTTCGGCGCACGCGCGGTCTCGACCGCTGAAGCGGTGGAGGACGTTGACGCGGTGATCCTCTCGATCCCTCTCAACCGCATTCCCACAATCGCGCCGCTAATCGCCAACCTACCAGCCGAGACAGTCGTCATCGACACGTCCAATTACTATCCCCATCGGGACGACAAGATCGATGCTATCGAGGCCGGGCAGGTTGAGAGCCTTTGGGTGGTCGAACAGCTAGGCCGGCCGATCGCCAAGGCGTGGAACGCGATCGGGTCTGGCTCCTTCGCCACTAAGGGCAAGCCTGCTGGAAGTCCTGACCGTATCGCCCTCCCTGTGGCTGCTGACCGCGAGAACGATCGCTCCGTGGCGATGGCGCTCGTCGAAGACACCGGGCTTGATGCTTTTGACGGTGGCACGCTCGCCGATTCGTGGCGTCAGCAACCAGGCACGCCCTGCTATTGCACCGATCTCACGCGCGAACAGATGGCGGCAGCGCTGGCATCTGCCGACGCATCACGATCCCCAAAGCGCCGGGACTTAGCAGTTGCAGTGCTGCAAGAGCGGCTTGGTGACGCTACGACAAATCCGGATGCCGATTTCGGGGTTCGCGTGAACCGTGTGATTTGTATGTAACGTGAGTTCGGGATAAGAAAGGGACAAGCAAGTAAGCTAAAACTCATCACACCAAAGCTTTACAGGCTCGTCCCATGATTAGTTTAGAAGAAGAATTTTGCAGGATTGTACAATAACTTGCAAGTATCGTTATATCGTGCCCTATGCTGAAGTCCTTATAATCAAACTTAAACAGTGAAATACAAAAATTTTTAGGCTGAGCCATGAAAGAAATACACGATATTATGGCTGCTTTAGAGCAAGTAAAAAACACCACGAAAAAGCTAGCCTTGGCAACTTTAGTTAAAGTGGAAGGTTCAACTTATCGCCGTCCTGGTGCGCGAATGTTGATGAGTGCAGATGGCTTGATAGTAGGTGCAATTAGCGGTGGCTGTTTGGAAAGTGATGTATTTGAGAAAGCACAGCAGGTAATGAACACTGGTAGGCCTTGTGTGGTTAAGTATGACTCCACCTCCGAGGAAGATTTAATTTGGGGATTGGGGCTTGGCTGTCAAGGCATTGCTTATGTTTTGATTGAATCCTTGCCAGTAAACGAGCCGAACCAAATTAGTTTTGTCCACAAATGCCTTGATGCTCGGTTTGAGAGTGCTATTGCAACTGTATTTAATATAGAGGGTGAAAGCAAATCTCAAATAGGCGATCGCTTGCTACTAAATTCAGATATCATCAACCACATCAGCGATGAGGAATTAGCAGCAGCGGTTTTAAGGGATACACAAGCAGCACTTCAACACAAAACCTCGGTAGGGAAACAATATCAGTTAACAGGCGGGAAAGTTGAAGTTTTTATTCAAGTCATTGGGCCGCCGCTGTCGCTGGTAATTTTGGGTGCTGGGTATGACGTTCTTCCCGTTGTTCGCTTTGGCAAACAGTTAGGGTGGCATATTACTGTAGTTGATAACCGCCAACGGGAAGCAAGCCGAAAGCGTTTTCAAGAAGCCGATCGAGTTAAATTTTGTTCTCCTGAGGATGTATTAAAAAACATCGAGATAGATGAGCGTACTGTTGCTGTAGTTATGACTCATAATTATTTAGACGACCTGGAATTGCTGAGAGTGTTATTGCCTTCTGGCTTAAAATACTTAGGTGTACTTGGCCCTAAGAAAAGAACAGCCCGATTATTGCAAGAACTACAAGAAGAAGGAGTTATCCCGACTCCACAACAGCAACAAAATTTATATAGTCCGGTGGGACTCGACATTGGGGCAGATAATTCCGAAGAGATTGCTCTGGCGATTATCGCCGAAATTCAAGCAGTAACAGCAAAGCATCAAGGTGGTTTTTTAAGAAATCGCACTGTACCAATTCATGATTCAATCAATAGTCAATAATCAAATAATTAATGGCTAATACGGGTATGTTCTTAATAATCAAAAATTCAAAACTTGGGTATGGTATTTAAAATTGGTCTAATTATTCTCGCTGCTGGAGCTGCAACCCGCATGGGAAGACCAAAACAATTGCTTTCTTATCAAGGACGCAGCCTGATACTCCATGCGGTTGAAGTTGCCTTAGCTTCTATGAGCCAACCTATCATAGTAGTCCTGGGAGCTTATGTAGAACAAATTAAACCGGAACTAATGCCAAAGGCAGTGCAAGTTGTAGAGAACTCCCAATGGCAAGAGGGAATGTCTTCTTCTATTCGCGCTGGTATGAGTATGCTACTGAAAACTAACTCTAAACTTGATGCAGTTATCATCTCACTTGCAGATCAGCCGCTAGTTTCTCCCCAGATTTTTAATCAATTGATTCAGTCTTATCAAGAAACGCAAAAAGTAATTATTGCCTCAAAGTATAACGAAACTACAGGTGTACCTGCCCTGTTTAGCAAGGCCTTATTTCCCGAACTGATGCAGCTTGAAGGAGATAAAGGTGCAAAAGCGTTAATCCAAAAATATATAGATAGAGGATTGATTCTGCTAATACCAGAAGCAGCGATTGATATTGATACGCCCGACGATTACAAGCAGTTGCTATTAAAGAATTTTAAACAGTGAATAAATTATGAAAACTAACGATCGCCAAATTTACCAACAAATAATTTTGACACACGCCACAAAACCGCAAAACAAAGGAAAAACTAACCCTGTACATCGTCAACACCGAGGAGAAAATCCCTATTGCGGTGATGTGGTTGATTTAACGCTGCTACTAGATGAAGCAGAAAGTAAAATTGCAGACATTAAATTTGAAGGTGCAGGTTGTGCTTTGTGCCTTGCTTCTGCTGACTTAATGGCGATCGCTATCAAAGGTAAAACTATTTCACAGGTGCTTTTAATGGTAGAAGAGTTCCGCGAGATGGTAGCGGGAAATACTCAGTTTGAGCCTCCGTTGGAGAAACTCAATATCATGCAAGGTGTTTCCCGATATCCGATGCGGGTTAAGTGTGCAACTTTGGCTTGGCATACCCTCAAAGCGGCGCTGAGTTCGGTTGAAACTAGCAATGAATAGCTATAGTCACATCCAGCAGAGGCACATCCAATGGACTCATATCAATTCCGGTGCAACCGGAATTATTGTTGACTGTTGGCTGTTGACTGTTGACGAATGACGAATGACGAATGACTAATGACTAATGACTGACGAATAGCCTGTGCAATAGGCTATTCGTCAGTTCGTTTCTGTGGGCTTGCGCTCTATCTGCCTCGGGCTTAGCCTGCTGGTCGTTCATTAACGACCTAGCGGACTTTTCACTCGTTTTGGCAGCGTTCGTTTCTAAGTTTGCAGGATTGTACAACAATCTTAGACGATCGTTCTATTGCTTGCCCTTGAGGATTCTTAGAATGAAGCTAAAGCAATGAAAAATGGTTCCGGCAAATTGTAAGCATTCTGGACTTTTATTTAAGAAAAAACTCAGTTTTGATTGGGCAAGAAACCTGCTGAGTGACAACCAAAATGCCATCAAAGCTAACCTTGCTTATTAAAAAATCCATCCCTATTGATAGAGAAGCAATAAGTGCTCAATTTCTACGATTGGGACAGCCACCGAAATGGCATCAAGTGAAGGAATTAAGAAATGGACATTAAACGAAGTGGCTCACAGCCTTCGGCCAAAGGACCGGCTGAGTATTTTACCGGCACTGTCCGCATTGACCCCCTGTTCGAGGCACACGATCGAGCACGCACACTTGGTGCCAGTGTCACGTTTAAAGGCTTCCCTAATGGGCAACACCCAAAGGAGTAAAAAATGACAAGGAACGAGAATGGAAGCTACACAGGAAAGGTTGCGTTTGTGACCGGAGGAGCGAGCGGCATCGGTCGAGCTACGGCGCTGGCGTTTGCCCGTGAAGGTGCCAGCGTGGTGGTCGCTGACATCTCAGAACAGGGCAATCAAGAAACAGTTCACACGATCGAAGAACTTGGCGGTCGGGCGATCGCCGTCAAGTGTGATGTGACGCGAACCGAGGACGTGAAGGCGGCTCTGGACAAGACCGTTGAGGCTTTCGGGCGGCTGGACTTCGCCTTCAACAACGCGGGCATCGAGCCGAGGAAGGCAGCTCCGACCGCCGAGTACGAGGAGGAGGAGTGGAACCGGATTATCGACATCAACCTCCGCGGCGTTTTCCTGTGCATGAAGCACCAGATCCCGCTGATCCTCAAGCAGGGAGGCGGCGCGATCGTCAACACGTCATCGGGCGCGGGAATCATCGGCATCAAGGGCAGCCCCGCGTACACCGCCGCGAAACATGGCGTGATCGGACTGACCAAGGCAGCAGCCCTCGACTACGCCGCGCAGAACATCCGCGTCAACGCCGTGTGTCCCGGCTACATCGACACCCCGATGATGGGTCGCTTCACCGGCGACACGGACGAAGGGCGCGCCAAGGTGATTGCCGAGGAGCCGGTCGGACGGATGGGCAAGCCCGAGGAGATCGCGGAGGCTGTCCTCTGGCTGTGCTCCGACGCGGCTGGCTTCGTCATTGGGCACGCCCTGGTCATCGATGGCGGCCAAACGGTGCAGTGATGTTCGCCGCCAACCCGATCGAACCCTAAACGCATAGACAACAAAGCATTGTCGCCATCGTCACCTTCACCGCCAACGGCGATGACTCATATCGCCACTCAGGAGGTACTCGACGGCAAGCCCCTGGACTGGATGGAAAAGACCAGCGACGAACAATACCAGGCACCAAAAGTAAACAAATAGGAGCATCAACCCATGTACAACACGAAAGCTTATTCCGCAGCCAGTGCAACATCACCGCTAGCCTCCGACACGATCGCACGGCGCGATCCAACCGAACACGACGTTCAGATCGAAATCCTCTTCTGCGGCATCTGTCACTCCGATGTCCATTCGGTGCGTAATGAGTGGAGCGACTTCATGTCTACTACCTACCCGATCGTTCCCGGTCATGAGATGGTGGGACGGGTCACTCAGGTTGGCTCGGCAGTGACGAAGTACAAGCCTGGCGATCTGGCAGGAGTCGGCTGCATGGTTGATTCGGATGGAACCTGTCCCAATTGCAAAACAGGACTTGAACAGTTCTGCCCGAACCTGACCCTCACCTACAACTCCCCGGACAAGCACCTTGGAGGTGTCACCTATGGTGGTTACTCCGATAGCATCGTCGTCGATGAACGCTTCGTTCTGCGCGTTCCCACCAACCTCGATCTCCCTGGAGTCGCGCCACTCCTGTGCGCCGGAATCACAACCTACTCGCCTCTGCGCCACTGGGGTGTCACCAAGGGCAAGAAGGTCGGCGTGGTTGGTATCGGCGGGCTAGGCCACATGGGTGTGAAGTTCGCCCGTGCATTCGGAGCCCACGTCGTCGTTTTCACCACCTCGCCCAACAAAAAGGAAGACGCGCTGCGCCTCGGTGCCGACGAAGTGGTCGTCTCCCGCAATGCCGACGAAATGCAAAAGCACGCTGGCAGCTTCGATTTCATTCTCGATACCGTCTCCGCCAATCACGACATCAACGCCTATCTCAACCTGCTTCGCCTCGACGGCAACATCACCCTTGTCGGCGCACCTGAGAAGCCCCTGGAGGTCGCGGCATTCAGCCTGATCATGGCCCGCCGCAGTCTCTCCGGCTCTAACATCGGCGGCATCGCGGAAACCCAGGAGATGCTCGACTTCTGCGGCGAACATAACATCACCGCCGATGTTGAAGTCATCCCCATCCAGAAGGTCAATGAAGCCTACGAAAGACTGCTCAAGTCCGATGTGAAATACCGCTTCTGTATCGATATGGCATCCCTTAAATCTGAATAACCCAGGTGGAACCTCGAAGGACTAATCATGCAAACGCGCAAACTTGGAAACAGCAATTTGGAAGTCTCGGCGATCGGACTTGGCTGCAGGTAGGGCTGTTTCATTCTCAGGGAAATCATCGTTTTGTAGGGGTAGTGCCCCCGTGCCTACCCCCTCCACGGACGAGGGAATCGGTGTTTCAAATATCGGGGCAACCACGGGGGGTTTGCCCCTAGGTCGAATGAAACAGCCCGGCCCCAAAGGGGGAAGTTCCACCTAAAGAACAAAGCAAAAAATACCACAGACGGATTACATGGATGCGTTGGCGCAAGATGGAGAGGACTGGGTGAATTATTTGGATAAATATTCTGAATCTGTACAACAGTTAATGAATTTAACTCGTAATAAACGTCGCTTTTATCAACAGGGTAGACAGGCTGCAACCATTATTATGCGGTCTTGTTCCTAGACCTCTTTCTCGCGCTCCCAAACCCTTGATAACACAGAAAAATGAGAGGAAACGTCATATTTTAGTAGTTAAAAAGGGATTTCATCATCATCTTCCTCTTCCATAGTCTTAGCCGTCATCCGCCAACTCGTAAGATACTCAATTTGCACATCAATTTTGTTAATTGCTTCCCCTAACCGCTTTTGGATGTATTGAGTCAGCGTCACCATAAAATCTAACTCAACTCCCACAGATAGGGCAAGTTTTGCCAAGCTAGCAAAATCTACCTTCAAAATTGAGGAACTGGATAACTTAAAATGGGGAGTATTTTCCTCATTTTGCACCAACATTGCTTTTTTAATTCGTTCTTTGAGATGCTCAACTTCTGAATCCAGCAACTTCCATTCAGGCAAAATTTCTTTGTACCTTTCACCCAATGCAGTTAAATCATCACTCTCCGGTTCCGGCGCAATTTTCTTAGTAGATTTCCGCCGTTGCTGTACATTAGAATTTAACCGCAAACTAGCAATATCCTCCACTTCCAAAGATGGATGAGCGATGAGTTTGCCTAACTGTTTTTGAATTTCTTTCGTCAGCGTTACCGGAAAATTTAACTCAATTCCCTCAGTTTGCGTCAGTCTGGCCAGGGTGAGAAAATCTACTTTCATCGTTATCGAACTGGAAAGCTCAAAATAAGAACTGTCTTTGAGCTTTTGGGCTAGCATCCCTGCTTTAAGGCGTTCTTTCACTTCAGCGATTTCTGAATCTAGTGGCTTCCACTGAGATTCTATTTCCTGATATTTTTCGCCCAATGCTGTCAAGTTTTCCGTTGCGGGTTCGGGGTAACATTGGGCAAGAATTTCTAGCAGGCGGCGATGCACTCCAGCTAAATAAACCGCGTCCATCTTGGCATATTCTAGCTGCTTCTGCGTCAGAGGACGCTTTGCCCAATCGCCGCTTTGTTCTGTTTTATCTACATAAGCAATGCCGCAAAGTGTTTCTATTAAAGTTTTGAGTTGTCGATTAGGTAAGGGCAGAATGTAAGCTGGAATCTTTCTCGCCATTTGCAATGTGCAACTGACATTTTGAGCGTCGTCATTGCCTAGAAATCTGATGTCATAGCTGGCGTTGTGCAATACTTTTTCAATATCTGGATTTACCATGATTTGGTTAATGAAATCTTTTGCCAATTCTGGTTTATCCAATACATCAAGTATAAAAGTGGCATCTCCACTAGAATCTGTGGAGTCAGCTAACACCTGAATCAGAGATAATCTGGGGTTGGATTTATAGTCTGCTATTTCTGTGTCAACCCACAGGATTTTAGCTTGGGAAAATTTAGTGATGAGTGCTTTGATGTCGTTTGCTGCTGTTAAATAAGGCATTTTTACAGACTTTTGCTATTAATTTTTTGATTCTATTATGCTATAGCAATTATCGGATCGATTGTCAACGATTCAAGCGCCGGACATGGCAAGGCCGTGTCCCTACAGATATTTTTTCACAATTAGTATTAAATGTTGACCCGTCTTGGAGGGAGAAACCGGGAATAGACGATCGCATTTTTACCATTCAGCAGTAAGGTACGCAGCGCGCACCTTACAAACTATTAACCTATGACTCTTCTGCCACTTCCTCAGATTCCGATTCTTCGATCGATTCTTCACCAGCAGCCGGCACTAAAGCCACAGCTACGATCGAATCATCCTCGTCCAACCGCTGCACCCGCACACCCGTTGCTGTGCGCGATTGGGTAGAAATTGCACTCACAGCCTGACGGATAATAATACCTCGGTTGGTAATGATCATCAACTCGTCATCTTCGTTGACAATTCGCAGCGCAGCTACCTGATCCTTACCCTTTTTCGACTTAAATTTAGTAGCCGTCAATCCCTTGCCCGCCCGTCTTTGTAGGCGGAATTGAGAAACTGGAACCCGCTTGCCGTAGCCGTTGGTGGTGATTACCAACACCGAAGGAACTTCGCTGCTAACTGTCGGAATTTCTTCGGCTTCTTCGCCTTCAATTTCCTCGGCTTGCAGTTCTAATTCTTCGTCTTCCAATTCCGCATCTTCCGTTTCCAATTCAGCAAGTTCTGCCCCTTCAAATTCCGAATCTTCAGTTTCTAATAGAGCAATATTAGCTCCCTCAAATTCCGAGTCTTCAGTTTCCAATTCAGCAATTTCGGCAACAATTGAACTGGGCAAAATGTCCATACTGATCAACTCATCGCCCGATCGCAATTTCATTGATTTTACACCCCGCGTCGCGCGGCCGACTGGGCGCAACTGTTCGTGATTGGTGCGGAAATGAATTGCCATGCCTTGGCGCGTACCGATGATGATGCTGTCACCCACTTTTGCTCTCCGTACCCAGCGCAGTTGGTCGCCTTCTTCTAGAGAAATCGCGATTAATCCATTAGTGCGGATGTTGCCAAAAGCGGAAAGTGCGGTTTTCTTGATGTAGCCGCCGCGAGTCAGCATTACCAAGTATTCTTCGCTGGTGAATTCTGTCACTGACACCATAGAAGTGATTTTTTCTTCTATAGGAATCGGCAACAGTTGCACCACGGGAGTGCCGCGGGCCGTCCGGGAACAGATGGGAATTTGATAAGCTTTGACAGAGTAAACTACGCCCCTGTCGCTGAAGAACAAAACGCTGTCATGATCGCAACAAGAAAGGAAATGTTCTACTCCGTCGTCTTCTTTCATTTTCGCGCCTGCTTTGCCGCGAGTAGCGCGACTTTGGGCCTCGAAAGTGCTGACAGGCATCCGCTTGATGTAGCCTTGCTCTGTGATCAGAATAATTGCTTGTTCGTTGGCAATTAAATCTCTTTCATCAATTTCTCCTTCGGCGTGTTCGATGACGCTGCGCCTAGGAGTGGCGATTTTGGTTTGGATTTCGACTGCTTCAAATTCGGCGATTTCTAAGATGCGTTCCCGGCGCGCTAAGATATCTTCCAAATCGGCGATTTTAGCTCGCAGTTCTTCGTGTTCTTGCTGAATCTTTTGCGCTTCTAATGCTGTCAAACGCCGGAGCTGCATTTGCAGAATTGCGTCGGATTGCTGTTCCGAAAGACCATAATTATCCATCAATTCTTGTTTCGCTGCTGCGGAGTCGGCAGCGGCGCGAATTAGGTGAATAATTGCATCTAAGTTGTCTAAGGCAATTAATAAGCCTTGCAGAAGGTGGTCGCGTTCTTCTGCTTTGCGGAGCTCATATTGAGTCCGGCGAGTAATTGTCTCAATGCGGAAGTCTAGGAAGACATTGAGGAATTGGGAGAGCGTAAGTAGTTGGGGTTCCCCGTTTACTAGCGCTAACATATTGGCTCCAAAGTTGGCTTGGAGGGGTGTTTGTTTGTAGAGGTTGTTGAGGACGACGCGGGGATAGGCGTCGCGCTTGAGTTCGATCACGATCCGCATTCCGTCTCTATCGCTTTCGTCGCGAATGTCGGAAATTCCATCTAATCTTTTGTCGTTGACAAGTTCGGCAATTTTCTCAATTAGCGCTGCTTTGTTTGTTTGGTAAGGCAATTCGGTGATAATAATTGCTTCTTTGTCGGGGCGGCCGGGATGTTCGATGGTTTCAATGCCGGCGACTCCGCGCATTGTAATCGAACCGCGACCGGTGGTGTAAGCATCGCGAATGCCGCCTCTACCCAGAATTTGTCCTCCGGTGGGAAAGTCCGGGCCGGGGATGTACTGCATCAATTCCAGGTCAGTAATTGCTGGATTGTGAATTAGTGCTAATAAACCGTCAATTATTTCGCCTAAATTGTGCGGGGGAATGTTGGTTGCCATCCCTACAGCAATCCCGGAGGAACCGTTGAGCAAAATTTGGGGAATGCGTGCCGGGAGTACGAGGGGTTCTTGCTGGGAACCATCGAAGTTATCGCCGAAATCAACTGTTTCCGAGTCGATGTCGCGCAGCATGGAGTCGCTAGTGAGAGCTGTCAGGCGACACTCGGTGTAACGCATCGCAGCGGGCGGGTCGTTGTCAACGGAGCCGAAGTTGCCGTGGCCGTTGATCAGGCGTTCCCGCATGGAGAAATCCTGAGCCATCCGCACCAGGGCGTCGTAAACCGCTGTATCTCCGTGCGGGTGATACTTGCCCAGCACCTCCCCCACGACGCGGGCGCATTTGCGGAAAGGTCGATCGGGAGTCAAGCCTAATTCGTTCATGGCGTAGAGAATGCGTCGGTGAACGGGCTTGAGACCGTCCCTGGCATCTGGTAGCGCCCGACCGACAATTACGCTCATGGCGTATTCCAAGTACGATCGGGACATCTCATTACCCAGATCCGTCGGGATTATCCGCGACTCAGAGGTGCTCATAGGTTGAAAAACTCCGTTAAAAATTTAAATTTGACCGCTATAAATCTCAAAAATGCGATAAAATCGGTTTGGATTCAGTAGAGCTGCCAAATATTGCAAATTACTCCTGAAATTATATCACAATTTGCCTTTGACTTTATGGGAAAGTTGCCAGAAAAATTAAGGGACGAAACAAGCACAATTGATAATTTGTCAGTTGGTGATTTTTTCAGCAGTTGGCAAAAGCTAGAAAGGTTTTTTTAGGCTGAAGGCTTTCATGCTTTCGTGACTTTTTTGACGCCCATATAAGAAATTAAAATGGTTACTAGATCGAAATTTTAATTTCACAAAACCGAAGGCCTTCTTAAAGCCAACTAAAAATCTAAAATCTAAAATCTAAAATCTAAAATCAGCCGATGCTACCCGTCATCTACTCCGAAGATTTCTTGCTGCACAAGACTGGAATGCTTCACCCAGAGCGACCAGAACGTTTAACGGCGATCGTCAACGCTCTGAAAGCTGCTCCCTGGGCGGATCAAATTCAGTGGCAACTGCCCACCCCAGTGGCGCAGCGCGAACAACAACTGTTCTCGGCTATCAAAAAAGTTCACGCGCAAAGATACATCAAAGAAATCGAACATTTGGCTCATCGGGGAGGCGGCTACCTCGACGGCGATACGCCGATTTCTGCTGAAAGTTACGATGTAGCGCTGCTAGCGGCGAGTGCTTGGCTCGATGGGGTCGATCGAGTGGTGGCTGCGGGGGAACCGGCTTTTGTGCTGGCCAGGCCGCCGGGACACCACGCCGAAAACGCCCGCGCGATGGGTTTTTGCTTGTTTTCCAATGCTGCGATCGCTGCTCACTACGCCCTGGAACAGCCGGGAATCAACCGCGTCGCTGTCCTCGACTGGGACGTGCACCACGGCAACGGCACTCAATCTTTGGTGGAAAACTGCCGCCAAATTGCCTACTGTTCCCTGCACCAATCTCCGTGCTATCCGGGAACAGGAGATGCCGAGGAGCGAGGCATCTACGAGAACGTGCTGAACATTCCCCTGTATCCGGGCGGTGGCATAGCTGAATACCTGAGCGCCTTTGAATCTCTTGTCGTGCCTTTTTTGTCCAAATTTGAACCGGATTTGTTGATTGTCAGCGCTGGTTATGACGCTACTGCGTCCGATCCGCTGGCGAGTATGACTCTGATGCCGTCAGATTTCGGTACTTTCACCGGATACTGCCTGCAAATCACCCGTCGCATCGCCTTTGGTTTGGAGGGGGGTTACGCGCTGAAAGAGTTGGCCGAGTCGGTTGTGGCGACTATTGACCGATGCCTCAATTAGCTGGAAAATTGGCATAGGGAAAAATAAGGTTGAAAAGCTGTCAGGACGGGATGGAGAGTTTTTGAGGGCGATAAGCGAAGCGATTATTTGGCGATCGCGCTTGATGGTCTTTTTCCCTCTTCCTTCTGAGTTCTTCCTCCTGACTTCAGTGACAAGCATCACAAATTTAAGAGATCCAAGTCACTTGGCATCAAAGTCTTGGTCACAGATTTTTAACCAAAAAATCACACTGTGTCAATGTTTTCGATCGCCATTGAAGTCACTCCCAGAGTGCATAATACAAATACAACAAGCCTGTTAAAATTTTATCTGTCTCAATCAACTAGGAGGTTTATCATGTCAGTATCCCAAATGACACTCGAAGAGTTATTTGGTCAGGTCATGTTCTCCAGCGTCGTGACTCGCCACGACCGGAGACAGCTCAGATCTGCACTCTTAGAAAGAACACTGAATGATGATGAGTATGCCATCATCAACCGACTGCTGTACAACGTTCGCCGCGGTTGGGTAAAAATTGTCGATTAAAGACTTGGCAGCCACTCCCTGTAGGGGAGTTAATACCATTTTCGATTTTCGATTAAAGAATTGGTAATGACTGATAAATATCGGGGTTGAGATCACGGACATACTGTTACATTTTTTGTGGAACTCATTACAAGCATAACTTGCCACTTCGGGAAGTTTTTTGCGTTTAATACTGGGCTCGAAAGTGTGATGTGTTTGACCAGAGTATGAATTATCATCAACATCTCGCTACACATCAGCCTATAGGTAGAGATAATTATAAAATAACAGGTTTCGGGTGCATCTCTACTTGTTGAAAACTTGTGAGTTTTGAGTTGTTAACTGAAAAGTTATAATTAACTCAAAACTCATAATTTTTTGGATTTGAGATGGGAGATTGGAGAGTGGGAAAACTGATGAATATCAGGGTTGAAAACCGCTAGAAAATTAATATTTTTTAAACTGATATTAAGAATCAAAACTATAGGCTGTTTCCGGTTGAGGAGGATGGTGCGATCGTTACAAGCACAGCCAATCGCATTGGTCGATCGACCATTCCGGCAATTTGAGCCCGGAAGTGTCAAAATATTAACAACCAGTTCATCCCCAAAATATATGGCTCCCGCCGTTTTAATTGAAAATCTTCAGAAACGCTACGGCACTGTAGAAGCCGTTAAAGATGTTTCCTTCAAGGTAGAACCGGGGGAAATATTTGGTTTGCTAGGCCCCAACGGTGCAGGCAAAACCACAACCCTGCGGGTACTTTGTACTTTGAGTGCGCCCGATAGCGGACGCATTGAAGTGTCTGGCATTTCTGCTGTCAGTCAGCCGAGAATTGCCAGACAAAAACTCGGCTACGTCGCCCAAGAAGTGGCTCTCGATAAGGTGCTGACGGGGCGGGAACTCCTGCAACTGCAAGCAGCGCTTTACCATTTGCCGCGCAATACGATTAAAGGGCGGATTGACGAAATGGTGAAACTCCTCGGTTTGGAGGAGTGGGAAAATAAAAAGACGGGCACTTATTCCGGCGGTATCCGCAAACGCCTCGACTTAGCTGCTGGATTACTGCATCAGCCGGATGTTTTGGTGTTAGACGAACCGACTGTCGGGCTCGATATTGAAAGTCGGGTGGTGGTGTGGGATTTCCTGCGGCGCTTGCGGGAGGAAGGTACGACGGTGCTGATTACCAGCCATTATCTCGAAGAAGTTGACGCTTTGGCCGATCGCGTGGCGATTATTGACAAGGGTACGGTGATTGCACAGGGCACGCCGGAGGAGTTGAAAAATCGGGTTGGGGGCGATCGGGTGACTCTGCGGATTCGGGAGTTTTCGCCGATCGAAGAAGCTGAAAAAGCTAAAAATCTGATGCAATCTTTGCCTTTTGTGCAGGAAGTAATTGTCAACGCGGCTCAAGGAAATTCTCTCAATTTAGTAGTAACACCGCAAAGCGATGCGCTGGTGACTATTCAGCAAGCTTTAAAAGATGCGGGATTGCCTACTTTTGGGATTGCTCAATCTCGGCCGAGTTTGGATGATGTGTATTTGGCTGCGACTGGTAAGACGCTGTTGGATGCGGAGTTGGCTGCTGCTAGCAACCGCGATTTGAAGGCGGAGCAAAAACAGGCGATGCGATCGTAGTTTGAGGGAAGGGAAAAGTTCGTGAGAAACAGGCAAGATGCCTGTTCCACAAAGAGTGAATTTTCTTGTGGAACAGGCATCTTGCCTGTTCATAAACGAGATAAACCGATATTTAAGCTGAATTTGATATCATACATCCAAAACTTGCTCTGCTGTCAATGCTAATTCTGGGAAAGTTCGGGATATAATGCGATCGATCCCTCGGTAAGCAGTCATTTGATAAACCCCATTTTCATCGAGCAGGTAAACAAAAACTGTCGGCTCTTTCGGGTTGCCCAAATAGTTCCTGCTACCCAAAGCTAAATAATCGACAATCCAATATTCAGAAATTCCCAGCCGCTGATATTCATCCAGCTTGTCGATATAATCATCTTCCCAATTTGTTGAGACAACTTCTACAACTAATTGTGGGGGTTCAGTTAGGGCTGAATAGGCGAACGGCTGCGATTCCCAGAGGTTTTTGTCTACTACTGTAACATCAGGATGGCGGCCTTGTTCTTTACCATTCGGGGTTAATGTCCTGACTACAATTCGGCCAGATACCCTGTAATTCAGGTTGAGTATTTTTACCTCGTCTTGGAACGTATTTTCAATAAAATCAGCTACATTTTCGTGCAGTCTTATTGTTGGTAAGATTTTGACAATTTCTCCATTAACCAGTTCATAACGTCCGTCTTCATCTAGAAGTTGCTTGATGAATCGATCGAAAGTGAGCATTAGTTTAGGTTTGGTAGGAGTTCCATCGTGGTTTGCTCTCATTTAGCTAGATATTTAAGACTATTATGCCACCAGTTTAACATACTGTTTTAACACAGGTGGAATCGTGAGAAGAGTTTCATCTTTAATGTGACTTATTAAGTTATTTGGTGATATTTTATGAGTTTTTAGGATTGTCAATTTAAAAAATATATGTTAGGATAGATTGGAATAAATGCAACAGTTAAATTTTTGGATATTTTTGTTAACGATAGGTACAAAAATGAGTAAAAAATTAGTTTCATGGGAAGATATTCGAGAAGATTTTGAAAACAAGGAAACCAGTCTTTTGCTGGGCAAAGGTTTTAGTTGTGCAGTGTGGAATCGTTTCAAAGATTCATCCCTGTATCAAGAGGCATCATTACAAAATAATGGTGGCAATTTCTTGTTACCAGAAGATATAAAAATTTTTGAGAAGCTAGAAACTAAAAACTTTGAGAAGGTACTAGCAACTCTTTCAACAACCAAAGAAGTCAATGAGATTTTAGGGGTGCAGGCGCATTCAGAGCTTCTCCAGACAATAGACGATCATTATCAGAATATTCAACGCTCTCTAATTGAAGCCGTAGAGCGAGTCCATATTCCTTGGCTAAAAACCCAAAAACACAAAACACAGGTATTAACCACTGTCAAAAAAGAAATATTGAAGTATCAAAATCTGTTTTATACAAGTTATGATTTGCTGATTTACTGGAGCCTTATTTGAAATGCTCACCGTCCTAAAGGAGCGGTGATTCTTGACGCTTCATCGGGATTTGCTACCGAAGTAGTCTGACAA
>NZ_JAUBSB010000051.1:0-47495 GCF_036702135.1 Microcoleus sp. LAD1_D3
GTTCTGAGTGCAATTTATCTCACTTAGCCCCAGTCTCCCATAAAATAGGTACTTTATTTCCGCCATGCTGTACTAGGCATTTTCAAGTAGGCGACATTGGGTCGTTAGACAATGAAGGTGTCTTGGCTGTTTTGAATTACTGCTTGGGAGAATTTGTTAGCTAGCTGTGGGTAACACCCCGCTTGTGGAGGCGTTAATGTGGGACTCCCACTCCCGCAGCTAGCTATATTGGTAATGGCCCGACTTATTACTAAGCCGGGCCATTACCAAGCTATCCGAGGATATGAATTAGAAGCGTCTAGCCTACCACCGATCAATCTTCAACAATGGAGTTGTTGAATGTAACTGTGATGTCAGCATAATCTCCGCCCTCATCATCATTATTAACCCTTTCAGAATGGGAAGCATTCTTACCGCGCGGAACCAAAACAACAAAATCTCTCTGACCATCCAGATCGCCTGTACTTTCGCTGGTTCCTTCAAAAAGTTTAGCATTTCCATTGACTCGGACATCTCCATTATCCAATGCCTGAGCGACTAAAGTAAGTTCAACGCGGCACTCTCCTCCCCATCGACACTCCAGAGAGAGAACATTTTGAGGCTGGGAATCAGAGAGTACAGTTTCTCGGGTGAGAGAAGCATTACCATACTCATTCGATCCGAATGTCTCATCATCAACTCCAGAAATATAACCAGATGCGGTTAATCGTCTAGCCATGACTAATCTCCTTAATCTAAATCTATGTGCTTTCTATCGAAATTGGGCGTTGCTGATTTATGGTATGAACGACTCAATCTGCAAAAAATAAAACAAGCGCGTCAGAACATCTTCGGAATTTCCAACTTATTTATTTTCATACTGTGATTCAGCAACACCTAACAAAGATTTATCAGGATAGGGCTTTTTCGTAATATCGAAGCGACGCGCGAGCAACCAGACATTCATTGGGCGATCGGCCCTCGCGCTGCCCGTTGTGCGGATGGTTTCTAAGATGGCCTCGACTGTTTCAGGGGAATACTTCGACATTGAGTGCGCTAACGATATGTGTGCCCATATTAGCCCACCGGCCCCGGCTTTCTGGGGAGTACCCATCTCTAGTGGGGTGCCCGTGTATCCCTGTAAAAGTTTGCAAGATTGGTTTGCGCCACCTCATCTGCCGGAAACAGGCTTTCAATCCGCAGTTCCTGCAACGTGATGTCATGAGGAGTACCTAACGTGGCGATCGCCGAAAATAAGTTAAGGCTCAGTCCGTCTTTGACAAACTGTACCGTCAACAAGGGTAGTTGCCAGGTGCGGGGTAGGGATTGCTGCCACAAGCGGGGGGCATCTGGATAAGCTTGTAGTTCTTGAAAAAGAGCCATAGATTCGTCGCTATGTCCATCGACGAACGCTTCTCGATACACCCGTTGCATCAGATGGCTAGCAATTTCTTCCCAATTCCCCACAAACGGCTTGAACCCTTGAGGATGAAACATCAGCCGCATCAGATTAATCCTGCCGTTGATGCAGAAATGGTGTTGCAGCTTCTCTGGATGAACTAACCAATTGGTGAGCTGTTGCGCGGCTGTATTGCTCTGGATTAAATTCCAATAACGATCCATTACTAATGCCGGATAGGGTTCTTGCTGGCGCAAGATAAACTCTATGGCTTTGCGGATCGGTTCAACTTCAGGCGCTGATAAATCGCTTTGGGAATAAATCGGCGCAAAGCCCGCCGCCGTGAGCATGATGTTTTGATCGCGCAGAGGAACATCTAGCACAGCCGCCAGTTGCAGTACCATATCCCGGCTGGGATTAGCTCTGCCTGATTCTAAGAAGCTGATATGCCGCTGAGAGACATTGCCAGCTAAAGCCAAATCGAGTTGACTCAAACCGCGTTGATTGCGCCAGTGTTTGAGCAGATTCCCAAAGGATGCGTCTCGGTTTGGAGTTGATTGCGTTGAGGTTGAAGCGATCGCCATTTTACTATCCTTATTACCTCGTAGGTAATTGTTTATATTATCTCGGAGGGTGACAATCAGAGCAACAGGGTTGATGACGAACTTTTACGCTTCGCCAAACCAAGTCCCTGTTGAAGTGCTGATAACAAAAGGAAAGTGAACCTATGTCCAATGCAACTTATCTACAGCAACTACCTACATCCAAAAAAATTCTGTCAACCCAATCGCTTTATCTCCTGCTAACGATTATTGGTGCGATCGCGCCTTGGAGCTTTCTGCTGAAGTTCTTTCTCCAGAATGGTCTTGATCTCGATTTGTTTTTCCAGAATGCGTTCGCTAATCATGTCGCTTCTGCCGAAGCAATAGATTTGCTCATTTGTGCAGATGTCTTCTTCTGTTTTTCATTTATTGAGCTGAAGCGATTAGGTTTGTCTCGTCGCTGGTTGTTTGTTTACGTTGTCGCTACTTTTGGCATTGGTGTATCTTGTGCTTTGCCTTTATTTTTATATTGGCGCGAACGAGCATTAGAAATCCTAAAGTTTGAGGATTAAGCTCTACGTGGAGACTTTCTGACTACAGCTCCGCGTTATCCTTATCGGCTGGCAAGGCTAATAAAGTCAGCCGCGCCAGCCACAAACACCCGTCAGATTGACTCGGCATCTGTGTGAGCCATCAAAACCCGCACTCGGAAGATTTGCCGAGTGCGGGTTTTGGGGCACGACCTGACACAAGTCGAAGTCGTAGAACATCGCTCTGGCAGTGGAGCCTACATTATGAGGGTTACCGCTGGCGGTTTGTTGCAGTGTATAAAAAGTTGGTAAGGGCCGCGTCGGTGCAGCCCGCGAGCCGATTTTCGCTTATTAGCCGAATTCCTGTGGGAGAATCAAGGCAGCGTTGAAGTTGACCTTGACTGCTGACAACTTAGAATTTACTTTCACTTCGATAACAAAGCGATCGCCATATTTTGAAAAGATGAGCTTTTACCGCTATGCCTAAACCAAAGAGGTATCCCGACAATTGGCAAGAGATTGCGCTTTCGGTGAAAGAAAACGCGGGGTGGCGTTGTGCAAAGTGCCATCAACAATGCCTCCGACCCGGTAAACTCCGACCCGGTAAACAAAGCGGCTTAACCAAATCTGAACGATGTGCCTTAACTTTAGCGGTGCACCATCGCAATCGGATACCGGAGGACAATCGCCCAGAAAACTTAATCGCTCTGTGTACCGCGTGTCACCTGTCCTATCACAATCGCGGTCAATCAAACGTATCGCCAGGGCAATTATCCTTGTTCCCCGATGATGGCATTGACTGGGATATTATGGAGTGCTCTCTGGAATCGGCATGAAACAATGTATCCGATCCGAATCCGCTGGTGTCCGTTTACTTTGTTTAAAGGTAGCTTTACAGTTTTCCAGCGCGAGCGTGTTCGCCGTTGAAGAGGAAATTTCGTATTTTTGTTTAACAACCAGCCGGGAAGTCCCTCGGTATATTTAGAGGGGATTAATCTGAGCGCTGCGCGAAGTACCCCGAATAAATTACTGCAGGGACTTCCCGGCTGGTTGTTAAAGGTCTTCGTTACTGTTAGAAAGCTGCCAAGCATCGAGAAAATTACTGAATAAATTGCTTTATCCCTCCAAGTCAATCGCTTCATTGGCTAACTCCGCGTTTGCTACACTATGGGTGTTTTGTACCCATGCCGGGGCTGTAATATCGAGACTTCTCCGGCATAGATAATTTAGTTGCTCTCTAATTGCTGGTGGTATTTCTTACCTTCTGAGATTCTACGCTTGAGGGTGTCTAATGCCCTCACCGCTGTCCAATTACCCAGATTAGCTAATTGGATATATTGCTGTATCAATTCTTCGGTGATTTGTTGGTCTAGCCACTGCACCAATTCTGCGGTTGCGAGGCGCGCTTGGGGATTGGTGTTGCCGAACATCTCGAACATTCCCAAACGCTGCATTTGCTCTAAGGTCATACTTTCCACCGCTTTCACGGCTTCTTCAAACTCTTGGGCGGTCAACTGGGACGGCTCATGGGGATGCTGCTGTAACAGGAAATAATCGATTTCTTTGTACGCGCCGACATACATTTTATGGCGAACAGTGTCGCATAAAATTGCGTGTTCGGGCAATTCATCATCAGAGCCTAAGTTGTAAGATTCTAAGTGGATTGCGAGAGTTATGTGTTCTATCAGTGGCGCATACACGGCGTAGTAGCTAAATGTAGCCATTGCTCTGCCATTACTCCATGTGGCTTTGCTTCCTTGGTAATAAAGAGCAAAGTATTGAGTGTTGTTGACTCCCACCATCCCCGGTAACATGGGTGGCATCGCTACGGGTAATTCGATGAAGTGTGTTCCTAACATGATTCCTCCTTGTTCAAGTAAAAGGGCCTGGAAACGCTGGCTTTTTGCCCTTTAGTGGATTCAATATCTACCGTTGTTTTAGTCAATGCTCAACAACGAATTGCTCTTTATTTTGTTATTATTTCATTTGAGTTACCTCCCAGATATCGGGGTATTTTAAATGTTTGAATCCATTGGGCATCAACACGAACCATCATTTCTGATGAATCATTTTTGATGGCATTCAGCCAAGGATTTTTCGCATCTCTCAGAATAAACTCTACTTTAATAGACTGCACGAACACTTCAGGCGGAACCCGACTAGCTTCAATCCATACCCCCTCATCAAACGGGTTGATTGGATAAATCATTTTTTTGAAGTTATACACATTGTCGTGATAGCAGTAGGGATACTCATAGCGCGATACCATCCGATAGGAATGAGACATGGGATTGTACTTTATCAATGAGAAAATCTGCATATTTTATGACTCCATTAATCCAAGAGTGTAGTAGTTATCTAACAATCGATCGAAAGAAAACAGCCGTTAGATTGATAAGCCAAAGTTATCTTTAGTTCAAGCCCTTCTGTTCTCAAAACTTTTTCTGCCTCATCCAACAGCTCAAAAGAGTTGAACCAAACTTGAATGATGCCCTCAAGTTTATGATGCTTTAAGGTGTATCCTCGTTCGTGATGGGAAGGGTGACGGCATCTCACGAAGCAAGCCGTTCTGAGGAATGTGTGAATGTTTCTGGTCATTTTTATGTGTTCTGTTATTCAAACAGGATGAGAGCGCTACTTTCTTGGCGTTTCCCGTAGTCTGGGTCTACCTGCTTTCTCAACGCTTCAAACTCATCAAATAACTCACTCCGAACGTACTTGGTGTTGTTTCTAGAGCTTAGTTTGTAATAGGCGTGTTGCCATTCTGCAAAGGCATTCAATGATGCGCTGCTGTGCAGCAACCAATCGCAGTTGTTGAGGTGCTTGAACCCCCACTTTTCATCAGTCCATTCGGTGTTCGCATTATCCTTGCTATGCCAGCAAAGATACACCGCACCTGGGAATCCTTTGAGTAGCACTATTTCGTACAAATTCCAAGCTTCTGTGTAACGGTAGCAACTTTCTTCGTTGATGCACTCTCCGCCTTCATCTAAACCCATTTGAGTACAATCTAACCCTAAACAGCAGTGCATTGTGTACCTTTAACTTAGTTTTATTTCTACACTAGCGACAGCTATCTTATTAAAATTACTTTTGTTTTTATGTTAACATTCAGCAGGAAATAGTCCGTGGTAAAAAGTGATTATTTGCTGCTTAATGGCAATCTATAAAACGCTCAAATGAGTTTCGCGTCCTCCGAATTGTGCAACTTTCTGAGCTTCGATATCTCCCGCTTCCAAGGCTTGTCGGATGACTGAATTATCGGGCGATACTTCAATGCGTTGAAACTGGGGAGGAAGTTGATTTACTTCACAAGGGAGTTTGAGGGGCAAAACTCCGCCATTGTTGCTGATAGTTAAGTGGATGCGGCGCAGGCTTAGTTTCTTGACACCCTGAGATTTGAGACAGCTCTTGAGTTGCTGTTTCATCCAATCCACCCATTCGCTATCCGATGCTGCGAGTTTACTCAGGCGTTCTGCTTCAGATTTACGTTGTTTGCTCAGGGCATGGCGGTTGGTAATGGCAACGCAGTAGTTATCAACTTTGGAAAGCCATTGCTCGTAGGTACTACCCCGTTGTTCTAAGAGTTGTTGCACCGCTACTTCTAATTCGGGTGTGATTTCTTCACCTTCGAGGTTGTCGATTAGTTCATCCAAGTCCTCCAGTTCTACAGTGAGTAAATGCAATGACTTAGTGCGCCCTCGGTGAGCCTCACAGCGACTGGAAATCAGAGCACGTTGGTCTGGGTTCATGTGTTGCCATGCTTGCTGCACAATTGAGTCGGTTTCAGGAGTTTCGGGGGTGTCGTATTGTGCTTTTAGTTGAGCTTTGAGGGCGGTCAGTGCTTCTATTCCCTGCTCTGAGGTTGCTAGTAATTGAGTGCAAATAACATCCAATAAGGACGTATTGGGCGTATTAGCCGTAGATTCAGTCGATGTGACAGGTTCTTGAGATGCGGGTAATTGTGTCTTCTTTGTGGGCATGTGTCGCAATTGTTCTAATTGTGATTTACAACCATTGCGATAGCCATTTTGTTTGAGTTATTTTAGTTATTAAGTTTATCAAAAATTAGCTATTAGTAAGACGTTATTATTATATTATTTTAAATAAGGAAGTTGCCCCAAGCGCAAACTTGAGGCATGATAGATTAGATCCTGCTCGCAATAATCAGATTTGTCGCGACTAATTGAAACTGAACTTCGGTCAACCCTATTGTTTCACCATCATCCGTACAGGCAGTAGCAATCACTTGACCGCCAAGTGCAATACTGCGACGAGTAATGCAGGTTAAGGGCAATTCCTTGTATAAGAATTCCTCATCACAGATTAGGTCTATCGCAGGATCTGGAAATTGATTCGGGACATATTCTATGAACGCAGGTTCACCTGCAATGCCCACTCGGTTTTGCAAATCTGCAAGTTCCAACTTTTCTTCTACTTCCAGCCGATGGATTCCTGTTGAATTAATCAAAGCGTAGAGCATAGCTTACTCCCTATTTTTTACACCCTAGCGGTAGCCCTTTACTTGAAATTTTTCGTATATTTAAAATTACTCTTGATATTAAGTTGATTTAGTATGACCTCTGCTTACCACCTAACTCGCCCAACTCTGGTGGTTAGTGCTATCACGCCCGCGATCGGCAAATCATGCGGGTATTGCTTACAGCGATGGCGTAATTAGCAAGTGGGGTACGTTCGAGAAGTGCTACTCCGACACCGAACTCAAACACTTTATTGAAGATACTTTGGGCGTACCTGCTCGGTATCTCACTCACAATACCTACACCGTTTCTCATAACTCTAAAGCTCTTTCCCTGATAATCCACCCAAGATTTTTTCCTTAAAAGACAGTCTGTCCCCGCCATTTGGAGGGGGCTATTTTAATTATCCAAAACCACCGGATTTGGTGAGGTCAGACTTAAACTGAAGCCAATACTATCATTTTATAACGTAATAAAAGCCAGCGTTTATGAAGAAAAAATCCTCAATACCAGATGCGATTCTGGCTATAGATTTTGGCGGCTTATCTACTAGAGTTTTCTGCCAAAGCTCGCAAGCAGGCAGTAAAGCAAGCTCCTTTGTAATGGAATCGCAGGTGGGGCCGGTGAGCCAAGACATAGCCAATTGTTTCACACAACCCAACCTCGCATCAGCATCTCCCGAAAATATTGCTTGGGTGGCAATTGGCAATGAATGCCGAGCCGTTGGCTACTTGGCAGCATCGCAATTTAATGCTCACATCGGTTTAGCGGGACTGAAGTACAGTAGCGCTTTGTACAAAGCTCTAGCAGCTTTGTGGGTAGTGTCGCGGAAGTTAGATTTAGGCAATCAATTTAGCGCTGCGATCTCCGTTTTCTTGCCCCCAGGCGAATTTAATGACTCCAAGCAATTTTTTGAGCTATTAAGTCAATACTCTGCTTCATTTGAAACACCCACCGGCAAGCTATCGGTCACCCTGGACAAAACCCAAGCTTTGCAAGAAGGGGGCGGCATTGCTTTGATCCACAACAGTAATTTAGGTTCAGCCTTCAAGCAGCGGGTAACTGCCTTTGTTATGGTAGGATTTCGCAATGCTTCGGTAATAGTTTCGGCACGCGGTGCTGTCGGTAAGGGCAAAACTTCAGACTTAGGAATGGTAAGGTTGGTAGATTTAGTTCAAGAGCGAACCTCTAACTACGATGCTTCCCGTTTGGCTTTATCAATCGCTCAAGCAGGCGTAAGCTACAACCGCCCTTACTTTTACCGAATTGCTCGGAATCGAGAGGAGACAGCGAAAGATCGAGAAGTTGACCAATTGATTGAAGCAGTCAAGCTGTCTCGCTTCGACTACGCTCGAATGCTATCTCATTGGATTAATGAAGTGCTGCCGCCCGATTTAGATGAAATTGTATTTTGCGGGGGTACTTCTGAATATATGAAGCCAGAACTGCGAAATCAGTTTTCTCATTATTCGCTGTCTTGGCACGCAGGTATAACAGTGCCAAAAACACTTGACCCTGATGGTTTAGGTTGCCGCATAGCTGATGTTTACGGACTATTTTCTTACTTCAAATCTCAGTTTGAGGTACTGAGGCAAAGGTCTGTTGCGGCAACTTCTCAGAGGGCAGAAGATACAACTTCTACTTCAGGAGATGCTCCACTCCCTGCAACTGATATACAGAGTGTAAAAGAATGTGCTGAACAATCTACCAAGCCAAAATCTGAACAATCTACCAAGCCAAAATCTGAACAACCTACTCACCCCAAATCCGAGCCACCTACTAAATTAAAACTTGAGCAATTTACTCACGCTAAATCGGAGCAATCTACTGAACAAAAATTTGAGGAATCTACTGAACAAAAGACTGAAGATATTACTGAACAAAAAATTGAAGAACCCGCTGAACAAAAATTTGAGGAACCCACTGAACAAAACACTGAAATTATTACTGAACAAAACAGTGAAGTTTGCGCTCAACAAAATGCTGATTCAAGTATCAAAGATAGCTGCTTAGATGATTCTAATAAATGGAGTGAGGAGGAGGAGTCGTCCAATACAGAACCTTCATTAGAGGAATCAGAAGCAAACTTAGATGCAGCTCTCTTATTGGGAGGACCCTACCGAGGTGCTGGAAAGAAGGTGAGGAATTATGCCTAGAAAACGTTACAAGGAATTTTGCTGGCGCTGTCAAGTTTTGCCAGATTCCGAAGACGCTATCTTGCTATCTTACCTGCAAAATCATCCTTTTTTTAGTTTCCAGGAAACGATTTTACCTCTAATTAAAGCGCGGTGGCTGTTAGCATGATTACGCAATAGCGGTAGTCATTCTAGTACAGACTTAGAGTATTTGAGGCGAGAAAGCATTAATTTTTTGCTCAGGCAGATAGATGAAGTTTGCCGAGATGCGGGATTTAACTGTACCGAGTTAGGAGCAATTGCCCCTGGTATTTCTTCGGGTTTAATTCCTTTAGCTACTTTCCCTCACTTATCGAATTCAGGTGCATCTATTGCTACGGAATTAACTGCCCCTGAGAGTTCAAATCCCGCAAGTTTGCCCGAAGAAAAAGAACCAGAGGAATTTTCGGGAGAAGTTGAGTTTGAAAACAGCGCATTTAACTTAGCTGGTTTCGATCCAGCAATGGTCGGGCCTAGCTTTAGTTAAAAATTATTAAGTCTTGAATAGACATCGACATCCAGCAAGGAGGAATGAAATGACTAACATGATTCACTTGGTTGACGGCGAGAAAGGTGGCGTAGGCAAGTCGATGCTAACTCGGATTCTGGTTGAATTCAATCAGAAGTATGAACTGCTGTACACGTTAATTGATGGTGATTTTCAAAATCCTGACGTGCAGCAGCGCTATCCTGAACACAATGCAAAAATCGTAGCTTTAGTTGAAGATGAAGAGAAGTTTTTCGATATCGATATTATTTTTGAAACAGCAGTAGAAACTCCTGTGATTGTCAATTTACCAGCTCGGGTTTACAGCATTATCAACAAATGGATTGACGAAGCTAATTTAACCTCTCCTGATTTTAAAGAGCAGTCAGGAGTTGATGTATGCAAGTGGTTTATTTGCGGTGGCACGACGGACAACATTGAGATGTTTATTGACTCTTTCAACTACTTTGAAGGTCAGCTCAATCACATTTTTGTCCGCAATTTTGGAGTTTGCAAAGATTGGTCGCACGTACAAAGCCATAAGGAAATGAACAAGCTCATTAATAATTACCGAATTCCTGTGGTAGACTTGCCGGCGCTGAGTGCAAGAGAGCGCAAGTTTATTGATACGAAGCGGTTGTCATTTTCTCAAGCAATGAAACACTCTGAATTCTTCTTGATTAGTCAGCAGCGATTGCATACTTTTCTGGAAGACTGTTTCCGTCTGATAGAAGATGTAGGTTTGTTTAACAACGCACCCAATCGCAATAAAAAAGAAGTCATCGCTCCCTATGAACAAAAAAAAAATGAGGAAATGCAGATAGAAAATGAGCAACAAAATGAGTAACCAAATAAGCAACAGGTTGTAAAGTCTCAGGAGGCTGTATGTAAAAAAGGTATCGTAAGCTTTTAAGAATCTAAATTAAGGCTTACACACAGACTCTACTGATAGGGTGTGCCGAAACCAGCCCGCTGGCTGAGTGCAATCAACGCAGTTGTGTTATCCCAGGCGTTGGATATTAGCAATAAACGTTGTTTATTGCGTTTAAATTCTGAAAATAAGAAGATCGATCGCCCGCTACGAGATTTCCAGGGTTTCAAAAACTTCTTCACCACTGGGTCAGCGGGCTGGGTGTGCCGAAACACATCTTAATACTACAGATAGTGTCTAAACCGATAATTTGCGGGTATTCCTGTAAATTTTACAGTCATATCAATTCCGGTTGCACTCAGACATGATGTTGACTGTTGACCCTTCGACCCTTCGGCTACGCGGTTCCTGAGCGTAGTCGAAGGGCAGGGCGACGCTGTTGACTGTGAATCGAACAACTGAAAATTGCGCCGAGATAGGTGGCGACTTGTAACAATCATTCATGAATTGCCCTCTAATTTATCACCTGACGATGCAGCCGGAAACGATATCAATGGGTGATGAACTCGTTAGGAGACGGACAAAATATGAGTTCACACTATAGAATGCGCGATGCCGAACAGCATAAAGATTAGGATTTTGATTAGGTAGGAGGTTAAATGTGCGATCGACTTTTAGAAGAACTTTCCGAAGTTGACTCTGAAGAGTTTGGCGAGATATTGGAAACGCCAAGGGAACAGGGCAGACTTAATAATACCAAAAATAATTCCATACAATCCGCTGAAAATTCGCAAAGTTTGCCCGATTCTTCAGATACATTCCCAGAAGATGCAGTAGAAGAAAAGTTGAGATTAGATGGGAATAAGCTAAATGAAGAGGAGTTTTGGGAACTCATAGACGATGATTCGAGGGAAAGAGAAGCTCTGAACAGAGATCCTTTATCTGCCCCTCCCATGTACGAGAGAGATACTGAGTCACTAATCAGCCAGGTACTCAAGGGCAAAGACTCCAAATTTCGCTCTCATGTCATTCAGACAGCTTACCGATACGGTCTCAATAAAAATGACCCGCTTTTTATCGTATTGCTGGCGACAGGTCAACTCGAACTGCTGTTAGAAAAAAAACCGCAAGAGATTGACCAGTTTTTCAAGAATTGGCAATCTCAATGGCAACGTGATTTGAAAGATTCTCAAGCTGTCATCTCTCAAGAATTGGAACAAGTTCGCCAGCTTACTGAAAATTGGGAAAAAGAAAGCAGGGAGTTTTTAGAACGGCAGGGAAAAGCGGCTGTTAAGGTGCAACATCGCCACATTTCTAACTCAGTTTACACCCTAGTGCGACAAGCAGCTTTAGAGAAAGTTGCTCACGATATTTGGTCGGTGATTTTTGGGAGCGGGGTAGTGTTAGGGGCAATGGCGATTGGCGCGTTTATCGGGTTAGCGCTGCCCCGGTTCATTCCAGCGCCTGAACTCGACCCAAAAGGGCCGCGCCAGCTCACTTTAGAACAAGCCGTAGCGCTCGAATGGGGGCTGAGCAAAGAGGGTCAGTTTGCTCGCAAGAACGCGGATACAATTCAGTGGGCAACCAGCAATGAAGGGAAATATGCTCGCCAACTTATGAGCTGGAATCAAGCTTTGTTGAGCGAGAAAGGTGACAAAAAATTGTGTGAAACTGAGATAAATCGATTGGGGGTGACGCTGACAGTAGAGGGTAAACCTGCACAAAAAGGATTTTGTACTTTGTGGATTCGCTCCCCTCAAGAACGAAAGTTTGTTCCTTGAGGGCAAATACTAAAATCGAGAATGGGATGTAAATAAGTTACCTTAACAGGAGAAATCTATGATGGCTAATTTGAACAATCAGCCGTTATCTGACCAAAATCAGAAGCAAGTGCAGTCGCAAATATCGGGTGTTTTAGTTGCACTAAATGACCCATTCGATGAGATGGTTTGGGATTACTGTTTGAGTCAAACATACCCAATATCGGAACAGATTAAGATTGTACTGAGTGCTTTCTGGGGGCCGTTTGCTGCCAAAAATGCTAGCAAGTCTCCTGAGCGAGTGCGAGCAATAGCTTGTTATTCACTGCAACAATTAGCAGCTCAACAAAAATTGATTGACTCAGTGTTTGAACTGTCAAGTGAATCAACTAAAATTTCCGAAGTTATTGCTGTTCCCCAAAGGAAAAATAGTTGCAAGGTACTCAATCAAGTTTGTGTCTATCCTCAATCTGTTCTAAATACTGCAATTCGGTGGGAGTAAGAGCCGTTGTTCTTTCTAACAAGTGGAGGATTTCTATCTCAAAAGGATCTAGATTTCCTAATTGGTGAAGTCGGCCAGTGCGATCGCAAATTTCTTGAAGTCCGGGTTGATTTTCGAGCGGCACGACGGTGAGAGCCGAGTGTTTGAAGGTGTACAAGTGCATAGTAACGGTGGGGATGTGTCGCATCCACACAGTGGCGGTTCTCTCCCCGACTGACTGAATGCGGCCTAACCTGCCGTTAACGTCTTGGCGATCGGGCGCGTATACTTCTACTAAGGAACCAATTTTGAGCGTCAGGTGATGAGCGATGGTAGGTTCACCTTCAGGCTTTACTTTTTGGTCGTCGCGCCCCTGTAAAGTTTTGGCAACCTTAACCGGACGGCTGCGAGCATCAATCGCCAAAGCAATGACCTGCTTCTTGGTCATCCCCGCAGAGCGATTCAGTATTTTCCACTTCATATCCTCTCCTCCAATAGAACTCAGGGTGTCTACTGCTTTAGCAAACTGAGCGTCTCTGCGAATTGTTTTTGGGGATGCCTTGAACTGTGCCCCCAACTTTGTCTCTGTTTTCAAGTGGTCAAAATGACCACTTGATTTTCTGTCTCCGCCGCGGGACTGTTTGGTGAGTTCGTACCAAGTGCCGCGCAAATAGCTGACTGACTCAGACGTGAGATTGCGGCGGCCCAGTTGATTGAGGAGCATCCAAACTTTGACGGTGTTAGGGCTGCCCTTAAGACATCTCTACAGTTTGGTAGGGGATGCCGTGCGCCGTACAAATAGCATAGCGGTTGTGACCGTCGATGAGAATTTTTTCCTCAGCCCAAACCACCAAAGGGTCCCGACACCCTTTCTCTTGAATGCTGGCTTCTAAGGTAGCAAACTCGCTCGCACTCAAAGGAGGGATAAGCGTTTGGAAATTTGGGTCAATCCGCAGGGAGTCTGCAACAGTGTGGTAGTGCTTTCGGGTTGAGCCTCGCAAAACTACTAAAGGTTGACGCTGCTCGCTGCCCGGTGTCTCCTGAGTTGGGTGCATTTCCTAGTGCCTCCTGAGATAAGTCAACCCCTGACTTGCCAGCCCCAAAGCCAGACACCAGATTGAAGAAGTTGACTCGTATAGGTTGATTCCATATTACCTATAGTACCACGGAAAGCTGCTCGTAATGTGGGATAATAAAGAAAAAAGTCGAAAGGATAATGTTGCAAAATGCCCCCAAGCAAAGGAACGCAGCTCCACCCCAACTCTCTAGCTAATTTAAAGTTAGGCGGAGGCGAACCTCGATATGAGGAGCCAAAAAAGCAAAGGAACATTCAGGTAACATCTGCGGGGTGGGAAGGTTTTCGCGCTATTGCTAGAGAGCGCGGATTGAGTTTGAGCGAGTTGATCGAACAGATTGGCAGGCGCAAGATTACTTTGACTGACGCCGAGGAACAAAGTCGCAAACAACCCACAGCCAATCTTTCAGGTATGGCGAGGCTTTGAATAAAGACGTACATTGCCGTCGGATGAGGAAAAAACACAATGGTTCAATCACCTCCAAACCTTATAACTGTTGATGAATTTATTACAAACTACGGCGACAGCGATTGCTACGAACTGATTGATGGTGAATTAACCGAAATGGAACCAACAGGGCCGCACGAACAAGTATCCGGTTTTCTGGGACGAAAACTGAATGTAGAAATTGACCGCCTGGATCTACCCTACCTTATCCCCCCTCGCTGTCTCATCAAACTATTAGGAACAGCAACAGCCTTTCGCCCCGATGTGCTTGTATTAGACCAAACTCGACTAATTAATGAACCTTTGTGGCAACAAGAACCTGTAATTACATCAGGTTCCTCAATTAAACTGATTGCTGAAGTCGTTAGCACCAACTGGCAGAACGATTACGCCCGCAAAGTTGAAGATTACGCCATACTAGGAGTGCCTGAGTATTGGATTGTTGACTATCTGGGCATTGGTGGCAGAGAATATATTGGCAAACCCAAACAACCGACAGTTACTATTTGTACGCTGCGAGAAGACGAGTATCAAAAACAGTTGTTTCAAAATGACGATATGCTTATTTCATCAATCTTTCCCGACTTGCAATTAACAGCGCAACAAATCTTCGCGGCAGGCAGATATGCTGCTATCTAGCTTATATCCAGGTAACGTCGGTAGGATGGAGGAAATTCGTGCGATCACAATTGAACGGGGATTGAGTCTCAACGAGTTGAGCGAACAGATTGGCAAGGGTCGGATTCCCCTTGGCGCTGAAGAAAGTAACTAATAGCTTGGTCAGGAAAAGGAGGGTGCATTCAAAAAAACTTTCTATCAAATCGTTACCATAAGTTGTTTTGAAATAAAAGAATAATTGGCTTGTTGATTCTCCGAGCGTGCTAACTAACTCTCAAAATTTGCTCAATTAGGGAGACAACTTGCTGCGGTTCGTGCTCAAAGTGCTTCTTAATTTGAAATTTTAACGAATCTGCTGGCACATCTTTTTTGTTGAGTTTAATGCGAATATGCTCACTTCGTGGGAGAGTGGAATTGAGCGCTCGAATAACGGTGCGGCATTGTCGAAGAGTCAGGCTATCGACTTGAATGAAGGGTAGATTTAATGTGTCGGTATCGAGTTGAATATTAGAAGCAAATTCGGCTTTAACTTGTCGCGAAGAGGCGAGGCGCTGTTCTTCTGTGGGTTCTGGAGTTGCTGCCGATTCGGTAACAGCAGGAAAGGAAGCAATTTCATTGAGAAGAGGCACAAAATCTGGGGCAAGTTCTGCTGAGAGTTTTTCATAAGGATTCATCCGCTTCGATGCTAACAGCGTAGCGATATAGTGAACAATTAAGCCACCGTAACCAAAAATTACCACAGTTTCAATTGTGAGGGTGAGAAAATGCTGAATATGTTCGTACATGATTATAATTTATTTGCAAGTGGAACATCTCTCAAACGCGCTCGCGTTTAATATCAAAACCTTACTAAAGCCTTCTGAGAATGCGATCGCAAATATCGCAAATCGAACTGATGCGGTGGGTGGGCGGGCAAAACAAATCCTGCTTGGAGCAGGATTTTATCCCCTTTATCGGGGGTCGTCATTGATTACTTGATAAAATCATCAATCTCTTCATTATCGTCAGTTGCCTTTTTCTTATGAGAAGCTTTGACTGCCGATTCGATATAGCGGAAGTGCAAGTCAATCACTGCTTGCTCAGATGAAAGCCAGTAAACGTTGCTCAAGATTTCTTCAAGCATCTCGTCAGCCGAGTAGCCTTCATATTGCTTGTTAAACCAAGTATTGAACGCTTCCCAGTCAAGAGCTTTACCTTTCTGCAACTGTCGTTGTTTGGCACGTCCCGTTAACTCGCGGGCAACGTGCAAAAACATCTCAAAGCGCTGTTCTTCAAGAGTTCCTGCAAATTGCTTTTGCATCGGAGTTGGAGCGGATTTGCGATTAGCCATGATTAACCCTCAAGCGTGTTTTTTCTTCACAACTAAAGCGACGGCAGTCTGCTAATTACAATTAATTCAAAAAAATTAGTGGGTGGGTGAGTGGGTAAAATTAAATTCACAACCAAGGTCAAAATTTCCTTGATTGTGAATTTGTTGGGTCTGCTTCCCAGAGCGTCCTGATTCGGACGGTGGCGACAATCATTACCCAGCATCGCGATTCGTGGAAAAGGCCTCGATAGAGGCAAAAAAATGCTCTGCTTTTTCAGCAGAGCTTTCTAATCAAACTTTAGCAATTATTCGTCGTCTTCCTCAAATTCTTCGTCTTCGTCTAAACTAAAATCATCCTCATCATCCTCATCATCCTCATCCTCATCGCCTTCAGAGTCTTCGTCATCCTCATCAATTTCATCGAGTATGTCATCAATTTCATCATCTTCATCATCTAATTCGTCGTCGTCATCGAGTTCTTCAGTATCTTCTTCAGAGGATTTAGCTAACTCGTTGCGACGCTTTAAGCTTTGAGCATTGAACTCCATTAAATCGGCAATGGCAGCTTGCGGGTTGTCAGCAATTGTATCGTAAAGTTGGCTCATCGCTAAGGCAACAACTTCGACATCATACTTGAGTTCCTCGGGTCGGCCAACTAGCTTGGGAAACACAGTATTGTTCCACTCTTGCCAGTCGAACTTTTTACCATTGCCATTACCGTTGCGCTTATTCAACTGAGCTTGAATATCCAATCCCAGTTTTTCGCGAATTGCGTGGCCAACCTTTGTCGAAATACGGCTATCGCGACGCTGAATTGTCACACCGTACTTCTTATGAATTGTATTGCGAATCTGTTTGACTAGCTCGCCAGCAAGTTGCTCCGGGCTGAGGTTAGGTTGAGGTTTTGATTTGGCTCCATTGTTACTGCCGACTGTTTGACTGTTCTGCTTTTCAGACGGTTTAGATTTAGCAGGCACTGCTGACTGAGAGCGAATAGGAGTGGCTGCGGTTTGTTTTTTAGTTGCGACCATGATTGACAATTTAACTTGCTTAACATCAATTTATTAGTGCCGTTAGGCACAATTACCCCCTCCGGTTGAGGGGGCGTATTTCGCTCATTAGCAGGAAGTTAAATCTTAATTATGTTAGTTAAATTATTATGTTAAACATCCTGTATTTAGTTGTATATGAATCATGAAAAATTTCAATAATTGGTCAAATTTAAGAGTTATTCAAACTCCCATTGTTGCCCTCGAATATTACAGTGCCGATCGCCAAAAAATCTTGTCATCATTTCATCAGTACGCCAGTGAGTGTTGTTTACCTGTTTATTATTGGAATCCCGGCTATGCAACTCTTCAACAGGTGCGGTGTTTGGATAAACATCTCCCGAAATTAGGTGGTCATTCAGACTTGACAAGCATTTCAGATATTTCGGAAACGTATAACAGTGAATGCGTCCTATACAAAACTGAGCTATCTGTCGAGAGTGATGTCCTGCAATTTCTGCTGGAAAATGACTGCCCCGGTATCTTTTTGTTAGAGGATATTTTGGAATCAGAGAGTAGCGAACAGCCTCTTATCCGCCGTTATTCTCAATTGGCTAACGCATTCTTTGAGCTGAAAGGGCGTTGGGCCGAGCAATATTGGGTACTGCTGGGTGAGTACATCCAACTGCCATCAAAGCTAAGTCCATTAATTCCTCTACTCAAATGTCCGTTACCCGATCGTTTTGAAGTCGAAGTTCTTGTAGATAATTTTTGCGATCGCAATTGTTCCCTTGATTTTGGTTCAGATGCGGTAGCTGCTAAAAAACGGCTGGCTGTTTCTAGTCTAGGGCTGCCAACTGCTGAAATTGAATTGGTGTTAGATCGATCGCTCTCTGTGACCGCTTCAGTTGTCCAAATCGCACAGTTGGTATTGGAGCATAAAATATCGCAACTTCGAGACCAGGGGTTGGAGTTCATTGCTTCTCCAGACGTGCCTCATGCTGGCGGTTTAGATTTATTAGACGCTTATTTGAGCGAAGTCGTAAAGCTGTCAGAAGCTGATGCCAAGAAATACCACCTCAGACCTCCCAAAGGAATGCTGCTGTGGGGGCCGCCGGGGACGGGCAAAAGTTTGAGTGCGAAGCTAGCTGCTAAGAAGCTAGGTTATGCGCTTTTAGCAGCAAGTTGGGGCAATATTCTAGGTTCCTCTAATCCCGACCGCGCTCTCAACAAAATGCTGGATACAGCCGATAATTTGGGCGGCTGCGTGCTGTTCTTTGACGATTTTGACAAGGGTTTTTCTGGCTGGGAATCAAATGCTGATGGCGGTGTAGCTAGACGGCTGTCGCAGAAATTGCTCACCTGGATGCAGGGTGCGATTCGTTGTAGCGTGAATCACGGTACTCAACCCGTACATAACGCTGCCAACCAAATCTAGAAATAGATTTGGTTGAACTCTCGGTCTGATGCGGGTGAAAGTCTCGCCTACCAGACTCAGGTATGACTCCCTATCTGCCCACGCCGACTAGACTCGATTTCTAGAGAGCGAAGCTGGGAACAGGGCGCAATCAGACATCCGTTGTGGGGTGACACTGGCGCTAATGGGGGGTTTCTACGGTGAAACAGAGCCTAGAAAAGCGACCTACCAGGAAGCGGGACACAATGCAAAAACCCGACTTAATTGGAGACAATCCCGCCGCATATCCTGCATATAGCGGCAAGAGTCTAGGGATTCCAATGGTCGAATTGGCTACACCTAACGAAACGAACAATCTAACCGAGGGAACGAATAAAAACGGTTCAAGGGTCAAGGGAATGTCAAAACCTAAGTAGGACAGACGAGAGTCGGAATCCCCTTGAATCGGGTAGGACAGACCGTAATTGGTCTGAGGTGTTCAGAATACACAAGTTGGAGCAGAGCATGATTAGACACAGCAGTAATGCTAGTGAATCTTGGAAGACCCTCCCCTGGAAGAAATTTCAGAAGAACTTATTCCGCCTACAAAAACGAGTGTACAAAGCGATTCAAGTTGGCGACAAGCGCAAAGCTATGTCCCTTCAGAGGTTGATTCTCAAGTCAACCGCCGCCAGGATGCTGGCAATACGCCAGGTAACGCAGCTAAATGCTGGGAAAAGAACGGCAGGTATAGACGGTAAAGCCTCACTCAACCATGAGGAAAGGCTGAATCTGAGCAATGAACTTAGAGCCAAAAGTAGCAACTGGAAACACCAGAAACTACGGGAAATACCCATACCAAAGAAGGACGGGACAACTCGCCTCCTAAAAGTGCCTACCATTGGGGATAGAGCTTGGCAATGTCTCGTCAAGCTTGCCTTAGAACCAGCACATGAGGCAACTTTCCACGCCAGGAGTTACGGGTTCAGAACAGGTAGGGCGACACATGACGCTCAGAAAATCTTGTTCAATAACCTACGATCCGCCTGCAACGGAATAGAAAAACGAGTCATTGAACTCGATATCGAAAAATGCTTCGATAGGATTGCTCACAAATCCATAATGGAACGACTCATTGCTCCAAAGGGTATAAAACTCGGAATATACCGATGCCTTAAAGCAGGAGTCAACCCAGAATTCCCTGAACAGGGAACCCCGCAAGGGGGGGTGGTGAGTCCCCTACTAGCTAACATTGCACTCAATGGCATAGAGGACATCCACCAGTCTGTGCGATACGCAGATGACATGGTGTTCATTCTCAAGCCCAAAGACGATGCAGTGGCAATACTTGAGCAAATAAGCCAGTTTCTAGCAGAAAGGGGGATGAAGATTAATGAAAAGAAAACCAAGCTAACCGCTACGACAGATGGGTTTGATTTTCTTGGCTGGCACTTCAAAGTGCAAAGTAACGGAAAGTTCAGATGCGTTCCTTCAGTGGATAATTTCAAAGCTTTTCGTCAGAAAGTAAAACACATCGTCAACAACTCGAATTATGGTGCTACCACAAAGGCTGAGAAATTAGCCCCTGTAGTTAGAGGCTGGAGGAATTACCACCGCTTTTGCAAGATGGACGGGTCAAGAAACTCGCTATATCACATCCAAGCAAGGGCTTACAGGGTATTCAATAAGGAATCAAAGCAGAATCGCCATACCAGCAAGAAATTGCTGGATAAAGCGTTCCCAACGGTTCCGCACTCCGAAAACAAACATATCAATGTCAAAGGGGAGAAATCACCCCACGACGGAGATATTGCTTACTGGAGCGAACGTAACAGCAAGCTCTATGATAGCGAAACCTCTAAAGCTCTCAAAAAGCAAAACCATTCATGTGGTCATTGCGGCTTAAAAATGCTTAGTGGCGAGAAGGTACACCTCCATCATGTCGATGGAAACCATAAAAATTGGCAGAAATATAACCTTCTAGCTATCCACGAAAGCTGCCACGATTACATCCACATGAGCAAAAGCGAAAGCTAAGAACATCGGGAGCCGGATGCACCGAAAGGCGCACGTCCGGATCTAACTGAGAGGAGCGGGAGATAATACTCCCCTTCGACTCAAACAACATGAGAGCCCCGTGTTAATGTTAGCTACTGTTAACCGCTTAGAAATGCTGCCGGCTGAACTTATCCGCAGATTTGACGACGGCGGAATCTGGTTTGTGGATTTGCCACACAGCGGCGCTCGCTATGAGATTTTCAATTTGCACTTAGCTAAGTATTTCCCAGAGCAGTTTGGGGAAAGAAAAGAGAACCTTTGGAGCGACAGGCAGTGGTATTCATTACTATCTGATTATGCCGGAGCAACGAGTGCTGAAATTGCGATCGCAGTAAAGCGCTGTGCTGAACGAGCCTATTGTGAAGGGCGACCGGGTAAAATTGAATTGGCCGATCTGCGTTATCAGAGAACTCAGTTTGTGCTATCGTCTGAGCGTTCTTCTGAAGATATCCAAGGGATTCGCAACAAAGCGTCCTTTGCTCGGCATGCTTCTGGGAGGGATGGGTCTAAATTTGCGGCGGCAGAGCAAGAATTATTCGAGTATCGGGCACCTGCTTACGAGAAAACTTGAGTGTACGAGCGACAGCAATAGCAGGGTTTTATTAGCACCGAAAATCAATTCCAAGATTTGTGCCGCATTAGATGGTGCGGTGCAAACAAGAGAAGTCTTCGCATCTTACTCTTATTACTTCGGATGCATTTATCTCGCTATTGCTTAAAACCATTGTGGGATACAATACATCGGTGTGATATAGCTATCAATTCCCTTCAATCTCCTTCGACTTCCACAACCAAATGATAAACCCGCAAACTCGGATGTTCGCCAAGCAGCCGCCAACAATATCCCTCAATTGTATTAAAGTTAGCTATTTTTTTCTCTAGTTCCTCTGCTCCTTTTTGCAGCATTGCTAGCTAAAATTCAAATCTATCCATGTTTGATTCGGAGATGGCTGATTGGCTACTATTAAGGAATTGGCGGTTTGGTTGGCACAATTTTTGAGATATCTGCGGTTGATTATTTTTGGATTGTTGATAGTTTGGGGGACATCTGTTTTTCGCAAAAGTTGGTGACGCCGGAATTGTTTAAGCGGTGGAAGAATGGCGATCGCCATTCTGTTTAAAATTAGATTAATAGAGGTTGCAATTCCAGATTGTCCCTTTTTAATTAAATCCTTTTGTTCCTGCCGATCGATCGCGGTAGACAAAATCTTCTTTGTGCACGGACAATCTATCTAACACCGATCGAATTTGAGAGTGTTGCGGTGAAAGATGGCAAACAGGATCGGTAGCCCGTGCATCTTGGGTTAACAGAAATGCTTGACAGCGACAACCACCCCAATCCAAGGTTTTACGATCGCAACTCTGACAAGGTTCCGGCATCCAATTCGTGCCGCGAAATCGATTCATTCCCGCAGACTCAAACCAAATCCAATCAAGCGCGCGATCGCGAATATTGCCAAACTCAATATCGGGAATTGCCATTGCCGCTTGGCACGGTAAACCGTCGCCATTGGGAGTAATAATTAACGTCCGATTCCCCCAACCGCCCATGCAAGGTTTGGGATATTGAGCGTAGTAATCTGGAATAACATAGAGAATTCCCATCGGAATTTTGCGCCTTTGTTGAGCTGCTTTCACCACTTGTTCCGCGCGGGCTAACTGTTCGCGAGTCGGCAATAAAGCATCCCGATTGTGCAGCGCCCAACCGTAGTATTGAGTGTTTGCTAATTCAACGCGATCGGCTTGCAACATCTCGGCCAGCGATAGCATTTCCTCAAGGCGATCCAGATTCTGACGGTGTAAAACAAAGTTCAATGTTAGCGGCAAACCTAACTCTTTTACCAGTTGAGACGCAGCGATTTTTTGGTCGAACGATCGCGCTCCGGCAATGCGATCGGACTGCGCCGGGAGGCTATCTTGAATGCTAATTTGAACGTGATCTAAACCCATTTTTTTTAAATTTGCAGCCCGTTCTTTTGTGAGTAAAGTTCCGGCCGTAACTAATGTCGTGTAAAGTCCTAACTCGGCCGCGGTTTCGACCAATATTTCTAAGTCTTTGCGCAGCAAAGGTTCTCCACCAGTCAGCCCCAACTGCAAAATACCCAACTTTCGAGCTTGCCGGATTACTCGCAACCAATCCTCTGTCAGGAGTTCTTGCTGGTAAGAATTATCGCTCCAATTTATCGGATTCGAGCAGTAGGGACAGCGCAAAGGACAGCGATAGGTTAACTCTGCAACCAAACTAAAAGGTAGCGCAATTTCATTCATTTAAAAAACCTCGCTGCGAAATTTGAGCGATTAGTTGGCGGACATCTGCTTCTACATTGGGGCTAGCAAACTGCGCGGATAATTCTGCAATAATCTCGTCGGTCGTATGGTGGCGATCGCACAGTTTTAAAATTGCCCAAGCCGTTTTATTCAGTTTGACTGCGCCTTCGGGAAACAAGAGAAAATGCTGTTGCCTGATCTCATCCCAAAACAGCCGCACTCCACAAGCAAGATAGGGATAACTGTTACCATTCATTAGTTTTCAAGATAGTTGACAGTTGATAGTTGACAGTTGACAGTTGATAGTTGACAGTTAGTAATTGTCCCAATCTCCCACTCCCCCAATCTAAAATCTAAAATCTTCCCCTCTCCCCCTCTCCCCTCATGTTTCTGAGGGACGAGTGTCTCCTCGTTCGATTGCTTCAAGCTGGCTCCACAATAGATCGCATTTGAAAATTAATGCCCGAACAGCTTTCTGTTGCATCTCAACAGTCTGACAGTTTTGCACCACTAATTTCAGTGCGTAGCGAGCATCTTGAGGGGCTTGATGCAATCGCACTCGGAAATAATCAAATCCACTCGGATCGATCCATGAATAGTATTTTTCCAACGCAACCAATCGATCGCGAATTGCATCAGGCCCAAACAACTCTGTCAGCGAAGATGCGATCGCTTCAATCCAAGGTTTAGTCTTGCAGAAATTGACATAAGCATCGACAGCATATCGCACTCCGGGCAAAACATTTCCATCGTCCAACAGTCGATCGCGCGACAGTCCCACCGCTTCACCCAATCGCAACCATGCTTCAATTCCTCCTGCTTCCGCACCCCTACCGTCGCGATCGATATTCCGGCCGTCATGGTCGATAATGCGTTGAATCCACTCGCGCCGCACTTCTCGATCGGAACAATTCGATAAAATTGCAGCATCTTTAAGCGGAATATTGCGTTGATAATAAAAGCGATTAATTACCCAGCGCCGAACTTCTTCTGGAGTTAATTCTCCTGCATTCATGCGTTGGTGAAACGGGTGCAGGTGGTGGTAGCGGTGGTGTTGCTGGCGCAGCAAATTCTCGAATTCGATCGGTGACAATAATTCTTGGATGGTTCGATCGGATCTAGTTTGTGATGAATTTATCATTGCATATTTTCAGGATTGCTATATCTCGCGTCCGCTCGCTCGGTTTAATAAAAAAGGCTTGCATTACGGAAAATCATTTGTGAAGTTCTTACTCCCTCAGAGCGAGTTTAGGGGACTGGGGTGGGGTAAAAAATTTATGAATCATTTATGATTGCCATATCACAAATCAAACATTAATCCATCACAACCAATTTCAACCTCTTGACTTTCAACTGCTTGTCGCTCAGAAGAATTTGGAATTAGAATTGGATTGGTATTGTTGATATGAACTAGAATTTTGCGCGGCCCAGTTAGTCCTTCAAGCTGCCGCAAACTGCCTCGCTCTCCCGATAAAGGTAAATGTCCCATTTGCAGTGCCGATCGCGCTCCAACACCTAAGGCTGGAAGTTCGTCATCAGTCCAAAACGTGCCGTCGATCGCGATGCAATCGCTGGCATTTAAACGGCGCTGCACTGTCTCGTCGATCGCCGCCAATCCTGGTGCATAAGTTAGAGTTTTACCAGTGCTGAGATCGCGAATTGTCAATCCTACGCCCCAAACTTCATCCGGCGATCGATCTTCGTTCTGCATATATTTCGGCGGTTTTGTCGAAAGTGCAAAAGCCTCGACTTCCAGATCGGATGCCAGCGAGATGGCAGCATCTAGAGGCGACCAATCAACACCGCAATAATTTTGCAGTGTCGAAAATAATGGATAGCCGGTTGTCAGGGCGAATTTGACTCGATCGGAACTGTAAATTTTTAAAGGATGCGATGATTCCCGCAACAGCATCAACCCAGTCGTATGGTCGATTTCAGCATCCGTTAAAATGATGCCAGCAAAAGGCAGCGAGCGCCAGTTGTGCGGAGCAAAACAGTTGTGCGCTCTCATTAGTTCAATTTGCTGGCGCACGTCCGGCGAAGCATTAATTAAAAACCAATCCCCGCCGTTCGATCGAATCGCGATCGATGATTGAGTGAGCGCTGTTGCCCGACCCGATCGACTCGCTTCACAGCCCCGACAATGACAGTTCCATTGGGGAAATCCCCCGCCCGCCGCTACTCCCAAAATTCTCACGATCATCTATCAAAATCCGTTAAAAATAAGAATTCAGAATTCAGAAGTCAGAAGCCAGAATCAAGAAGAATTCAGAAGCCAGAATCAAGAAGAATTCAGAAGTCAGAATCAAGAAGAATTCAGAAGTCAGAATCAAGAAGAATTCAGAAGTCAGAATGCATTAGTAAAAAATTTAGACCTGCCAATAATTGTAGACCACCAGTTTTCAATTTGGTCGGAACTTACGCACCAGCTCTATATGTAGGGTGCTTGTGGCGCACCTTACCGCTACTAATAGTTTGTCAAACTCCTTGAGGCGTAAATCCTGTTAGTGTGGAACGCGGAACCGATTTATTCATGCGCCCCTGTTACAGAATTTAATTCTGAATTCTGACTCCTAAATTCATTCTGACTTTTGACTCCTGAATTCTGTTTGATTAATCGACCTCAGTTATTAGTCGGTTCCAGCCGAATCAATTTACCGTTCGACTCATCTGTGAGAACGTACAGCAACCCATCTGGACTTTGCCGCACATCCCGCACCCGCTGCCCGATGCTAATTTCTTCCTGGCGGAGGACATTTCCTGCTGCATCGAGCTCGATCCGCCGCACGTCTTGAGAAACTAAGCCCCCGGCAAACAGATTGCCCCTCCAAGCAGGAAAACGATCGCTAGTATAAAATGCCAGTCCAGAAGGAGCCGTTGCCGGAGTCCAAACGACTTTTGGATCTACCATGCCGGGGCGCGATCGCTCCTGTGAAATCTCACCGCCTGCATACTCCTGACTGTGGGTGACGAGCGGCCATCCATAGTTTTTGCCCGCTTCAGCTAGATTCAATTCATCGCCGCCGCGCGCGCCGTGTTCCGTTACCCAAACTCGTTTTGTTCCCGGATCGAAGGCTATCCCTTGAATATTGCGGTGTCCGTAACTCCAAATAGCCGGATCTGCATTGGCATTTGTTGCGAAGGGATTATCGCGAGGAATTGAACCATCATCGTTTAACCGCATTATTTTGCCCAGACGGCTGCCTAAATTCTGTGCTTGCTTCCGAATCAGAGCGCCTTCTAGCTGCACCGGTGGATTTCCGCCATCTCCGATCGCGACTAACATGGTGCCATCCGGCAGCCACAGGATGCGCGAGCCAAAATGTTGCGTACCCGACTTGACTTGAGACACCTCGAAGATGACGCGCAAATCCTGCAAAGCTTTGCCGTCAAATCTCGCTCTGGCAATGCGAGTCCGATTCGCATCGGGGGTGCCCGAGGCGTAAGTCAGATACACAAATCGATTTTCGGCAAATCGAGGGTGAATGGAAACATCCATCAATCCACCTTGGCCTGATGACATCACGGAGGGCACGCCCGCGATCGGAGTTGGTTCCAACACCCCATTTTTCAGCAACCGCAGTCGCCCTGCTTTTTCCGAAATCAACATACTGCCATCGGGCAGCCATGCCATGCCCCAGGGGCGTTCTAACCCTTCCGCGACCGTCGCTTGCTTGAACCCCCGAGCCGTGCTGCTTGGAGATACTGCTTGAAGGGGCGATGCTTCAGCAGTAGGGGCAGCAGTAGGGGCAACATTAGGGGCAACAGCAGCCGTATTTGGGGGAGCGGCAGAACAAGCTGCGATCGTGATTGCAGCACTTGCCAGCCCAATCCTCCGAATTGAGTGTTTTATCAACAAAAGCATGATAGTTATTTCTTGCTATTGCTGGTTGTAGATGTAGGCGGTGACTTCCAAACACAAATCGAATTCTTCGAGCTCTGGTTTTTCCCAATCTTCAGAAGTGCGGAGCGGCTGCCGAGATTCAGGGCGATCGTCGCTAGCTGAATTTTGCTGTGAGGTTTGAGATTGGTTTTGCGTTGCCATGAAAATTCTCCTAAAACTTAAAGCTGTGTTCGGAGCGTGCTTGATGCTGTTGCAATTTCCATTTATAGCGCAAAATTTAAAAAGCGATCGGCCTATCGGAGGGATGAATCCGCGATCGAGAACAGTCGATCCTTTGTCTTTCGCTCCCGACTCATGGGCGATAAAAGCTTCATCTATTAAGGACAGAAATATTTGAGCGACTGCTGCATTATTGTTGCCAGGAAGTCCCAGCACTTTCTTGAAATGCCGTCGTAAGTGAGCCAGACACTTCTGTTGGGCTGCAACTTTCCCAACATTATAAACGCTGAAATCATCTGAGCTTAAGACTCCTGCAAGTTCTGTACCCAGCATGGTTTCTACTTCCACACGTCACAAAAGTATCTGCCGCATAAAACAAACAGAATCCTTCTCCACTAGCCGTCCATAGCCATTCTTTAACCCCTGAGACAGAGGTGGGGTGAGCTAATTTCGGTTCTGTCTACTCGTCCAAACCCTTTGCGGGTTCTCCCCGTCAAGACCTGGTTGTCCGCCTGGTTTCTTTTTTTGGTCTGCTTCTGGTTTAACTGTTGGTTTATCTGGTTTTTGGATCGGAGCCGTTGATGGGGGTTTCGATGAAGTCTGACTGGTGGTTCGACTTTTGCCCGTAGCAATAGCTAGTTTTTCTTGTAATTCTTCAATGATTTTTTGCAACCCCAGTACCATTTCCACTCCTTCAGCTTGGCTCAACTGCTCGATTTGGGCTTTTTCTTTCTGTCTGGTGGCTAGGGGCTTTTTCATTCGTTTATTTTACCAGATGCCGCCACTGAAGTTTTTTTTGACCTGAATCCTTACACAGGATATTATCCCGAGTCCGTTCAGGCCGATCGCATTTACCGTACAAGAGAAAACCGAGCATGGTGTAAAGAAAGAGGCATTAGAATTAGTGGGCCACCTCTAGGAAAACCCCAGCAAATGTGAGTAAAGCAAAAAAGAAGCAAGCCGCATATGATGAAAGAATTAGAAATGCGATTGAGGGCAAATTTGGGGCAAGGAAAACGAAGATTCGGTCTGAATCGAGTGATGGCTAAACTCGATAATACATCGGGTACAGTTATTGCAATTACTTTTTTGGTAATGAACCGATGCTTCCTGGTGGTGCCGGGTTTTTTGTATGTTTTTATGTCTATTTGGAAAAAGAACGTCTGTTTTTCGGTTGAAGATAATATATAATTATCATTGGGTGACTCGATACAGAAAAGACTTATTTTTAACTGAGCTTTCAGATATCGTGAGCTCCTACTCTTGGGAAAGCGATCAATTATTCAGCAAACCCTATTTCTGGATCGAGTAGGAGTCGGAAAAAAGGGAGTAGGGAGTGGCGAGAAGCGTGGTTCTTCATTACTTCTTTCCCCACTCCTCACTCCTCCACTCCCATCCCTTCTTCGGCTACTGCCCGCTGCTCAATCTTTCCCCACTAACCTCCCCAACTTTCCATCACCTTAATTTCTACCTCGCAAGGAATCGGAGAGAGGAACTTATTCCCAGCTCTCACCATACATTTTTTAAGCATTGCTTTAACGGGCTTTACTTCTTCGATAGGACACTCTATTAAAATTTCATCGTGAACGACACAAATCAGTTTACCACCAGTGCTGCTCAGAGGCAGAAAAAGTAGAGCAAGAGCGAGTTTAGTAATGTCAGCGCTCATCCCTTGAATTGGGTTATTTAGCATCTCATTAAGCAACGGTTTAGTATCTTTTGACCATAATCTCCTTCTGCCTAAGACTGTGCGACTTTCTCGGGTACCTCGGCTCCATGCGCTCCGAACTAGGACGTGAAATCGTTTGATACCTGTGTAGGATTCAAAAAACTTCTTGCGAAAGTGTGAAGCTTGTTGCAGCGTTAAAGTAACTCCATGCTCTGCTTGAGCCATATTCTTAAATTTCTGTGCTCCCATGCCATAAATTAAACCGAAGTTAATGATTTTGCCGAGCTGTCTGTCTTCGAGAGTAATTTCAGATAAAGGTTTTGCTAGCACCAAGGAAGCTGTGAGAGAGTGCAAATCTTCCCCTTGAGAGTATGCTTTTACCATCGTGCGATCGCCGGAAACCTTCGCCATGATCCGCAGTTAAATCTGGCTGTAATCGGCTTTGAGCAGGACGTAACCGGGTGCAGCTTTAAAACACTGTCGGGTTTCCTTATCTCTGGGGATATTCGTTAAATTTGGCTCTCGACAACTAAACCGTCCTGATCTAGCACCAATCTGAAACCAATTGGGATGAATGCGCCCTGTAATCGGGTGAATGCGTTCAGGTAAAACCAAAGCAAAAGTATCGATACGAGCCGATAAACTGCGATATTCTAACAGTGCTTGAATAACGGGATACTCGCTTTGCAAAGGAATTAAATGTTGAGAGTTAGTGGAAGTAACAGGAATCCCTTTCTCTTGCAAAGCCGCTAAGACTTGCTTGGGAGAGCGAGGATTAATTGTATCCGTAAATTCCGGCAGCAGAGAGATTTGTTGGTGAGGGTTAGGTCGATGAAGCTGCGAATTAATTTGTTTTAAAAGAGAGTCGCGTTGGTGGCAGAGCTTCACTCCCAAAACTCTCCACTGTTCTCTATCTAAAAGCATTCCGTTGAGTTCCATAGAAGCCACCGCAGGCAGACAAGCAAACTCTAGTAAAGCAGTTTTCCATAGCTTAGAAGCTTTCAGTTTTTGTTGCAGAGCAGCAGCCAGCGGGAGTAAAATTGCAGCATCGGTAGCAGCATATTGCAGTTGAGCGAGTGTTAAGTTTGCCGACCAATCGCTAACTTGCTGCGTTTTGTCTAGCTTTACTTTCAACAAATTCTCAGTGACAGCATCTAGGGACAAATGGCGTTTTAGTCCTGCCGTCAGCACTCGGTAAGCCAAATAGGTATCGAAAAAGGGTTTGGATGGTTCCAGTCCGGCAAAAGTGAGCATTTGCCATTCAAATTTGAGGTTGTGACTTACCTTGAGTGCAGGACTGGCTAGAAGCAAGCGTAATGGTTCGAGGGAACTCGGTTCAATTGCCCATAAATCTACAATGATTACTGGATGATCAGGAATGGCAAGTTGTAACAATCTAATTTTGGCTTGGTAGGGGTCAAGCCCTGTTGTTTCGCAGTCTATACCGATAATTTTTGCTTGTTGGAATGGTTGAAGGGCTGTTTCAAGATTGAAAGCAGTATCGATCTGTTGGTAAGGAGTTTTAAGTGTAGCTGGCAACTGAGGTTTTGGATTTTTATCGGTCAAAATAGTTGGAATAGCTGTTAATATTTCAGGCTTAAGGGGCGGATTAGCTCTCATCATTACTTCCGTTTCCAAAGGAGAGTAAAAGGAGCCCGGGCTGTCAATACCTGTCCGGTGTTTTGAGTAAAGCTTGAGGATGTCTTGTGGAATTAGCGGTTTCATTGCACGATCGCCAAAAATTTTCAGCGCTGCGATCGCGATCGCGGTTTAAAAAATAAACTCGATCGAGTTAAAGCAGCGCAATCTTGACCAAATAATGAGTAATGTTGGTAAAACTGTCAGCTTATTTGGACTAGGATGTGTTTGTGAAAACCCATTAGAATGGGTGGATTGGGAGATAGAAAGTGCATCATTTTATTTGATAGAATATTTAGCATATGACAGTAATTTACCGATTTGTGGATAAATATAACTAAATTTATTCTACAATGATACTTATCAAGCATCAATTGGATGTTCCTAAATCCAGTAGAAAATGTTGTATTGTTCGGCAAGCAATTGCTTTTGAGGCAAGCACAGTCGATGGAAATTCAAGATCCGATGATTCGAGATCGAGTTGCTCAGATCGTTCAACGGCTATTAGGAGAGTTATGAGAGATTGGAATGCTTTAAAGTCACGCTATTTGCGAGACGAACTGCCGGTTCGTCTGGGAAATTTAGCATCAAATTTAGCGCGAATCAAATCCCGCTGTCAAAATACAGCTCATGGCGAAATAATTAAAGATTTACTGCAAGAAAGCAAGCTGTTTATTGAATGGACTGCTGCCGATACAGAGATAGAAGTAGCTGCTGAGTTAGTTGAGTTGCAGGTTCAGTTAGCTTGCTGGCAGTATTCTTGGGCTGAGATTCGATCGAACGTTCAGCAACGAATAAAAGTTAGCGAACAGGTAAAAATCTGGTCAGAAAAAGTGCTCAATATGTCGGGTTTGTTGGCTGCGAATTAGACAAGTGCGCGATCGCTCTTGATGCGCGATGTGCTATTTTCTCCAACAGTCTCCAGAGCTCAAATTCCACACTCGGATGGTTTGGTCAAGACTGCTGCTGAACAATGCAGTGTCATCAATGACAGAGGAAACAACATTTTGGTGTCCTTGCAGCGTTTGAATGCAATGTTCTGTGGCAATATCCCAAATCCGAATAGTTTGATCGAAGCTCGCACTAATAAGGTGCTGCCCGTTGGTCGCGAAACAAACGGCTGAAACCGCAGCCCGATGTCCCTGAAACGTTTTTAAGCATTGACCCGTCCGCACATCCCACAGCCGAACGAGCTGGTCACTGCCACCGCTGGCAACCCGAACGCTGTCCGGGTGAAGGGCAAGCGTAAAAATTCGCCCCTCGTGAGCCTGCCAACAGCAGAGACTGGAGCCTGTTTGTACGTTCCACCGCCTCATAGTCCCACTATAATCTCCGCTAATCAGAGATTGCCCATCAAAGCTAAAGAGAACAGACAGAATGGCACTGGCTGGTTCCTGAAATGTTTTGATGCACTCACCTGTCCGTACATCCCAAAGTTTGATTGTCCGATCGTAACTCCCGCTAGCGAGTAACTGTCCGTTGGGGCTGAAGACAACCCTCCAAACCCAGTTGGCATGACCTCGCAACGTTCTCAGGCAGTGTCCGGTTTGCCAATTCCAGAGTTTCACGCTGTAGTCAGCCCCACAGCTTGCCAGCAGGTTGTTCGCGTATTGATTTTCATCACTAGCGTCAGGATTTGGCAGCGGGGGAAACGCCGCACACCACACTCGGTTCCCATGCCCGCGCAGCGTCCCGAACACCTTTCCTGTCTCCAAACTCCAAAGTTTGACGGATTCATCTTCATGAGAAGTGGCAAGGGTGCAGCGATCGGGCGACAGTGACAGCGAGTAAATAGCATTGGTATATCCCTGGAATGTTTTGAGGCTCCGCCCCGTGTGGATGTCCCACAGCACGATCGCGCGATCATCCCCTCCGCTGGCTAAAGACTGGTCATGGAGTGCAAACGCGATGCTCAGCACTCGACTGGAGTGACCGAGGAAGGTTTTAGCACATTCGCCCGTTTGCAGGTTCCAAAGCTTAATTGTTTGGTCGCTACTGGCCGTCGCGAGCCATTGACTGTCCGAACTAAAGGCAAAATCGTTGATTAAGCCTGAATGTCCTTGCAGTGTCAGCCGACAGTCTCCGGTTCTGACATCCCAAATCTTAACTTCTGGGATGTAGCGCTCTCTCTCTTCGTCAAAATTGCTGCTCGCTAAGACGGTGCCATCGGGGCTAAACTTCAGCAGTCGTGCAAAGTGTTGATGCCCGCTGAAGGTTTGCTGGCACTCGCCAGTTTGAATATTCCATAAATGGATAATTGAAGCTGAAGTGCTCAATGCCAAAAAGTCCCCGTCAGGGCTGTAAGTCAGCGATCGCACCAGAAAATTGTGTCCCTGAAGCGCTTCAATATGCTGTAACAGTGATGCTGGATGCCAGATGCCGGAATCCTGACCTGCTAATACTATTTTCCTAAATTCCCGCTACAGATAAACCCTCTAATATGAATGGATATCCCGTCAAAGAAGCAATCACTTCGTTAGTCAGCTTTTTTAACTCTTTTCGTAGTGTCTCTCTCAATTCTTCTATGTGATCAAATCTTAACCATTTTAATTGTTCCTTGACATACCCCCATAACCTTTCTATTGGATTCACTTCCGGGCTATAGGCCGGCTGAAACAGTAAAATCACGTTTTCTGGTATACTTAGGTTCAATGAACTATGAAATCCTCCATTGTCTAGTTGAATTATATGCAAATCATCTGGATAAGCGGTGGCAAATAGCTCCAAAAACTTTTCAAAACACACTGTGTCTAGATGCGTAAATTCATAAAAGAATCCCTCTCCTGTTTGAGGTTCTACTACTCCGTACAACCACAGATATATAAAGTCCCATTGCACTGCTCCGTGAGGCTTAATACCAATGCCCGTTAATTTTCTTCTTTGAATTGTATGTAGCCCCATTCGACTTTCATCTTGACTCCAATACCGAACCTTTTTCCATTGATTTAGAAAGCTCTCACTCTGATTCAGGCTGGCTTTTACCAGGAATGGCAGTTTTTTTTAAATTCTTCTACTACCCCGGTTTTCCGTTTTTCACTCACAGGACGCGGCACCTTTAATTTTCCTTTTAGCCGATATCTTACCCACTGGTGTACTGTGCGATATGCCACTTTTACTTCACAGCAGCTTGTCAACCATTGATGTACGTCTTTGTAGCTACTGAATCCTTCAGGTTCCAGCAATTCTTTTGATAATCTCTCTACAGTTTCAGGGTTCATTATTCTTGGTCTTCCCGAACGAGGTTTCTGCAATAATAATTCTTCTATTCCCCCTTCTCTATAACTAGACAACCATCTTTGTACCGTGGTACGATGTTTCCCTAAGCGCACAGCAGCAGACAATACGGTTTCTACCGTTTGGGTTTTGAGCCCATACAGAACTTGCAGTTTTTCATGGCGGTGAGCGTTTTTCTCTCTCCTCAGAAGAGCTTTCAGTTCTTCTTCTGTTTCCCGGATATCAATTTTCACCACTCCTGACATTTTTCCTCCTTCTGTTTAGGTACTAACTTACAAAAATCACCTCTAGTAATTGTAGCACTACTTTAGGAAATTGGTATAATGTTATGCAACGACCGTCAAATTCCCTGGATGTTGAATTACCAAAACTCACTGCATTCAGCAGGTTTGGGGGTCCTTTGCGGGTTTGCAGGCATTCACCTGTTGCTAAATTCCATACCTTTACAGAATAATCATCGCTACCGCTGACTAATAATCGAGAATCGGGACTAAAAACTATCGACCACACCCAACTCTCATGCCCTCTCAGGGCTGGCGGGGCGACAAGTCGCTTATAACGCTGATAGAATAAGCCTCATAGCTCTTATTCCTTGTTGATAATTAGGTAGTTTATGTGAAGACAAAGACATTAATTCAACAACAACCTGCCAATTACTAAACATCGAATCGACCCATGATTCACCCCAAAGTCCAATATAAAAAGTGCTATTAGAACCCATTTATCCTCTGATAAAAATCTCTGAACTTTTTTTCTTCTACTTTCAAATTTAATGGGTATCGCTAGTTTTGTCGCTATGCTTTCCAATGTGACTTCTTTAATCGATTGCACTACTTGAATCAATAAAATTGTCAATAAGTAATTAGAACGTGTCAGCTTTTCTGACAAATGGGCATGATATAATTCTGGTATCATTTAATTGTTTTTGGGTAAGAAGCTTTCTTACCCTATCTTTTTTCATGCTATTTGTCTAGAGTGCCCTCCCTGTCTGCTCTTCAGGCGACCTGTCGCCCCGTCAGCTCTCAGGGTTACGAGTTGTTTGCCGCTGGCAACCTCCCAAACCTGAACCTCACAGCGAGAATCGCCGGTTGCTAGCAGCTTCCCATCCGCACTAAATGCCAGCGAGATCGCGCCCGAGAAGAGTTCGGCAAACACGGAGCGGCTCAAATCGGCTCCCGTAAAGTTCACGCCTGCTAGATTCACCGCTCGCAAGTCGGCTTGCCAAACGGTTAGCTGGGAAAAGTCGTAGCCCGCGAGATCTGTTTGTAAATAGCACAGCAAATTGAGCAGGTTTCCCGCCGCATAATTGGGCGGTAGCGTTGGTTTTTGCCGCAGTTGAGCCAGAATTTGTGTCAGGTAAAATTCTAGACTTTTTTGGTTGCCCAGTCGAGCGACAAGCTGGCTGACTATCGGCTGCAAAATCAAACGGATCTGGGTTTGCCTAACATAGTCTTTTGCCGTAGCCTCGATTAAGGTATGGCTTTTGAAGCAGGCTAATTCCTGTTGCGTAATTTCTCGACAGATTTGAGCTATCAACTTCTCGGTTAGGTATTCCATTACCACCGGTTGGAGAAACCACCCCCGATCCGATCGCTCCACCAGAGAACGCCTAACCAGTGAGGTGAGAATATTCAGCAGTTGGCGTGAGATTGGCTCGGACACTACTTTCCACTCTAGCTCTGTTAGGGAAGTAGGTTCCCGATTGATACAGAGCCAGTACAGGATGTGCTGTTCGGGTGGCGTGAGTCGTTCGTACTGGCGATCAAGTAAGTCGGTGATGTCGCCAAACTTCAATCCGCCTTGCTTCAAGTAGGGCACGAACAGATCGACATTGCCGCCAAACAATTCCCAAATAGCAGCCGCGACAATTTTGAGTGCCAGCGGGTTACCCGCGTAGCGACTGGTGACGGACTCCCAGACGGTTTCATCGCTAGCGGCACAGTCTCTATCCTGAAAAATTGCTTGTGCTGCGGTTAAAGTCAGCCCTTTTAGAGCGAACGATCGCACAGTTGAGCGAACGCTTTAGACCTTGATTACAGCTTTGGAGTTTTCTGGAGATTCAGCCTCTGTGGGGAGGCTGCGTTTGAGATACCGCATCACCTCTTCGTAAATTTGACTGCTAACGCGATCGCCCCGCCGACCATTTTCTAGTTTGATATCATCTATGAAAAAGTTGAGCTTGAACTCGACGTAAATACCCGATGGATCGTGATTCATTCCAGTCATTAAAATCTGGGGTTCCTGCCATTTGCGTCGGGGTTCTTTAAATCGTTCTCGTAACCACTGTTTCAATTCCATGACGTAATCATCTAAGCGAGTTTCGTCGCGCTGGGGATTTGATATTTTTTGGAAGAGGCGTTGGACTCGGCGCTTGAGCATATTGATCTTGAGTTCCCACTCGTCAGGAATCACAGATTCATCGTCATTCAGTAAATTGGGGTCGCGAATCCAGGCACGATACCACTTACGAACCAGTTTTATCAGCGTTTCATCCAAACGGGTTTCTTGAAATTCAAACACTGAGCGATTATTTTGAGTTGTGGTGATGACATTGAGTCCAATCAAACTCAGAACTTCTCGATATTCCTGCTGCACGTTGTCAATTTCATCCTGAGTCAAGCCGCCCTTTTCAGCAAACTGTAGAGTCACAGCTAAGGTTTCTAGCGCCTGCTCAATCTCTTCTAATTTGAGATTGACTTCACTTTCGGCTAACAGACGCAGCTTTCCCAATTTTTGTTGTTTTGCCAGGTTTTTATCGACTAGGGGATTGTAGTAGCAATCCATCAATTCTAGTTTTTTGTCAATATCGCCCAGGGTATCGGGATGAGCTAGGATGATGGCTTCCATCACTTGTTTGACATCATCCAGTTGATATTTTTGCAAAACTTCTATCTTAGTGGAATAGAAGTAATAGGCTGTCGGGCGGCTCAGATTTGTAATGTTTTGTCTCTGCAAAACGCTGTTGGGAATATACACATCACAGTAGTTTTCTAGCATATAAAGTTGGGTGACTCTAACACCAATCTTTCGCAGCATCCCAAGCGAGCCATCTTCTAGGCGCAAGACATCTCCAAACTGAAATGGCGTATCAATCAGCAGCACAATCCCGCTAAAGAAGTTGGCCAGAATGTCCTTAACGGCAAAACCGATGATAAAGGTCGCACCACCCAAAGTAACCCAGATGCCAGTGAGATCGACCCCAAACGATTTGAGAACCAGGACACTTGCAAACAGAACGATGACCACGGGAATCACCGCATCAAGCAGGGGCAACAGCACGTCATCCCACATTACCTCCGTCTGCTTGGTATAATCTTTCAGGTAATAGATGAAAACCTGAGTAAACAACTGGATAAACCAATAGCTGATGGTAACAATCAGAGAGGCGGTGAGAAATCGATCCAGTCCTTCAATCAGAGCGATATCAATTAAGCGATGGAAACTAAATTTAAGCGTAACGAGAACAAAAGCAATCAGCACTGGATACATTGAGACATTGAGCGTAACCAGAGCGATATCTCGCTCAAAATTGCGAAAAATCGAGCGCAATATGTGGAACGACACGAGATAAAGTAAGATTGTGGCGATCGCAGATATGGCTAATTCACTCAGGAGAAATATCCAAGAATTCACGCTAAACGGTAGGAAATTTTCTAGCATAGGAAGCAAGGGATGTAGTCAGTAATGTTAGCAACAGTCATTTTTATCTAGTTTTTAGCTAATGGGCTGCTGGGTAATATAGATTTGAAGGTGTCTCGTAATCTCTCGATAAATTTCACTGCAAGTTTCTAGGCGATCGGGGTTCAAGATTTGTTGAAGCAATCGTCTCACCCGTCGCTTCAAAAGCTCAATGCGATGCTCCCAAGTTTCGGGCAGGAGGTATTGATCTTCAGCAACCAATAAACCTCAGTGACTCGCAGCCCAATCGTAAGGATTCAGGTATCTGAAACGTAGTCACAGAAGGACTTGTAGAATTAAAGCCTTCGCTAAATCAACAGATTCATTCTCAATAGGTACGAAAATCAAAGCTTTCAGGGTTTCTTAATAAGAATGGATATTTGATAATTATTCGCTCAAATGGTTACACCGTATAGGTTTTACTGCTTTTTACATGACATGAATCCTTACGCCCAATCTTTTTTAGTACACCCAGATTACCACTTTCTAGCCGCAGCACATCCCCAAATTCAAAGGGGGTATCTACTAGCAGCGCCAAACCGCTAAAGAAATTTGCCAGGATATCCTTGGTTGCGAAGCCCACAATCAAGCTGGCTCCTCCTAACGTCACCCAGATACCAGTCAAGTTAACTCCAAAGGAACATTGCAAAATCAGAGCAATGCCACTCAGGAAAATCAGGATTGGAATCACGCCTTCCAGCAATGGGATCAGGACGTTATCCCACATAATTTCTGTCTGCTCAGCATACTCTTTGAGGTAGTAGATTACAACCAGGTTGAAAAACCGAAGCAACCAGTAGGTTGCTGTGACGATAATGCAGGCGATTAAGAAGCGATCGACCCCTTCGAGTCCCAGCTTCAGATTGTCAAACGTAACTTTCAAACTGATTAGAATAAAAACGCTCAAGGCGGGATAAGCAGAAACATTGAGCGTCACCAGAGCAATATCTCGCTCCAATTGACGAAATAGCGTCCGCATGGTGTAAAACAATAGCCCATACAGGATTGTGGCTCCAACAACTGTTAGTACCAGACTACGCAGCACCAGTAAGACTTGCTCAAGGTTGATAGAAAGGAACGGGAGAATGTACACCATCAGCTAGTTGTAAGTTATGCCTCTTAGCGATCGCTTATTCTATTTCCAACGTCAGTCCGGGCAACAATTTCTCTAGGTTTTTAAGAGATTTTCCTTGCCAAGGCATATCATTCGACCCCAAAACGACTAACTGAACTCCTTTGTATTTTCGCATACTGAGAACAAATTTAGACAACATACTAATGCCCGAACTATTTACAAATGCCAAGTTTCTCAAGTCAATCGTCATTGTGTTGGGTTCAGACTCAGCCACTTCATTCAGTAAGTGTGTAATAGGAGCGTACTCTGTAGGTCCACCAAGGCTAAGTTCACCTTTGAAGTAGACGATTACAGAGTCAGGATCGAATTGAACAATATAGTCTTCACCTTTAACTTCTTGAGTTGCCACTATCGGTTCTATCCTTTGTTAATAAGTTAATTTTGGTTCTGGAAAAAACTGGGAACTAGACTGGAACGAGTACCATTGTCGTGACAGCAATCATTTTAGGATCTTTTTGGACTATTTCAAATTTCCAGCCTAGCTTTGCTGAATAATCATTGAGCATCGTTAAAAAACCTAAACCTGATGCTACACTATTTTCGTCTTCTGCACTTTTTTCTATTTGTTGCACGTAGAGTTCTTGTGGATCGGAGGACAAAAGTTCCTGAATAAAACTCTGAAACTTATCAAGCCCTTCAGCACTCACACTATTTGTAGCGAAAACCACGGCGGTAACGTCATCTTCTTCAAGAAAGTAAATTCCAAATTTAATTTTGAATTTAGTTGCTTGATCATTAAATTTTAGGGCATTTTCCAACAGTTCATTTGCCACATAATTAACCGCTGCTTTACTTTCTTTAATTCGTCGTTGGTGGGCTGGATCTTCCTCATCTACCGGGAGAAAATTGGAAAAGTAATCAGCCATAAAATTAGCTGAGAGTCGATTACTACGCCAGCGCTTTTTAATTGGAAGTGAACTTGGAGTAAAAGTTAATTCCAACGAATCCTGCTCAGGGGGAAAGCTTTCGACGAAATCTCCGAAGATTTGAGGCATAGCTAGTTATATTTTAAATAACAAGTTTTCTAATTTTTAGGAAACTCAAGGTAATTATATCACAAATGTGTACTCACTTATCAGTTTATTATTTCGAGGTGTTGGCGATCGCTCTAAACCAATGCGACTGCTTGAGGGTGTAACTCTGTTTCTACACCTAATTCCGTCCGCTTCAAAACCAGCAGGGTAATATCATCAAACACTTTTTGAGTGCTAATATGTCGCCGCACATCGTCAATAACCGCTTGCTTGATTTCTTCCGCAGACAAATGCCAGTTTTTGCTAATGACTTTACACATGGGCTCAAGTCCATATTGTTTTTTCTTAATATCTTTTGCTTCGGGAATACCATCGGTATATAGCACTAAACCATCTCCTGGCTGTAGTTCAAGTGAAATGTGGCTGATGAACTCAGCAATGTCATCGTAAAGGGCGACGGGGAAGCCTAAATCCATTGTGTCGATACGTTCAATTTCTCCACCGTTTCGCACAATGATTGTTTCTTCATGTTGTCCGCTGATGCTGACCCATCCTTTTGAGTAGTTTAAAATCGCTAGGGTGAGACTTTTCTCGGAATTCATGCGCTGCACGTTTTTGTAAAGGGTGCGGTTGATCACATCCAGGAACCGAACCGGATCAGTTTCGCGGATCTCATTGAGGGTACGAACTGCTGTTTGCGCCATCAGCATCAAGATACCGCTTTCGAGTCCATGTCCAGTAACGTCACCGATGCCAAGAGTGACAACACCATCAGTGTTTAAGACCTCATAGTAGTCGCCTCCAACTTCATCAGCAGCAGCCATGTATCCGGCAATATCGAGTCCTTCAATTTCCAGTTCAGAAGCATTAGGCAGAATCATCTGCTGCATTTGACGCACGATATCCAATTCTGCGCCCATTCGCAGGTTTTCTTCTTTGAGTCTTTCGTTGAGGCCGATGATTTCTTCGTTAGCAGTTACAAGATCCGCAGTACGTTCTTTAACTTTATCTTCTAGGGTTTCAAAGGCTTCTTGGAGTTGCCCTGCCATGCTATTGAAGGACTGTTCTAGGGTTTCAATTTCTTCAATTTCAATCAAGTCTTTGGTATCGACTCGTTGGTCAAAGTTGCCATCAGCAAGTTTTTTAGATACTTGGGTCAATCTAAGAACAGGATTTACGATCGTTCGGGCGGTGAGGATACCAACAGCGAGCGCTAAACCCAGTGCCGCCAAACATAGCAAAATTGTATTGCGCGTATTGGCATTAATTTGTGCCATAAAGTCTTCTTCTGGAATAGTCACCACCACCAACCAGTCAATACCTTTATCATCTCGAAAAGGATCGACTTGGAGGAAATAATTTTTACCATCAACGGTAAATTCCAGTTGATGAGATGCTTGGATATTTTGAAAATCCTGAAACTGCTCTAGCAAAGCTTGACTCGCTTTTTGGGTGATGGCATTGCTACTATTGACAAGCTTGAGCCGTTCAATTCGTTGCTCTGGCAGTTGGACAACCTTGTCTGGGTAATATTGAAAGGGCTTTTCCCCTGTAGAGGTGGCAATCATTTCTCCAGAACGTTCCAGAATAAAACTTTGCCCAGTTTTACCGATTTTGAGTTTACTTAAAAAATCCCCAAACATTACCAGATTTAAGCTGGTCATCCACACTCCTTGGAAATCTCCAGTCTTAGTATATATGGGTTTGCCAGCCGCAATGTATAGGTATTTACCTGTAATGTGGGGATACAGTTTTGCCCAAACAGCTTGCTTTTGCTGGACTGGAATTTTATAGTAGGGGCGTTTGCGGGGGTCAAAGTTAGGTTTCCCGGCGTTGATAATTTCCCGGCGTTCCCCCTCTGGACTGGCGGTATAGGTCGTCAAAGTGTGGTTATTTTCTACCTCCGAAGCACGAATGACGATCGCGCCATCATCCTGCCGTTCACCAGCAAAAAACTCCTGATTGGGGGTAACAAAAGCTGCGGCAGCAACAAGGGGAAAGGCAGGGAGTTGTGCCCATAGAAACTTCTCTACGTCTCTCCCATTATTAAGATCGATGCGGCTTTGGCTCAGGGCTGCATCATAGTTTTCAAAGGATCGAAAGGGAATAGCAAGCAGAGAAGTTAGATTTTGGTTGATGCGATCGCTAGTCTCATTCCGCAACTGAGTAGCTACCTCATTTACTGCTTTTTGACCGTTTCTATAGGAAAGATAACCAACAACAGCCACTGCTCCAACTGTTTGGACAACAAATGGAATAATTAGCAGCACTTGTAGGGGAATTTTTCTGAAAATTCCAGGCGATAACGGTTTCCTTGATTTACCAAGCATAGTGACTTCTCCCGATGTTGAGGTCTAGCATAAGCTAATCATTAGGTCTAATGTCGCAACCTACCGTTCCGATGCGGCTTTGCCGTTTACTGGAGGCGAAGCCTTCGTGGAGCAGGAACGAGTGCGATCGCCCTCGCTGTAGGTTGGGTTGAGTCTGTCACGTCCTTGCTTATAAATCACTAGGTAATGTGAAACCAAACATGACTCGATTGGGCGCTCGCACAGGGTTGAGGTGGAGAAGCAGTGATGAGTGTCGGGTTTCATCCTTCAACCCCGCCTAATCTCCAGCATCTCCAGCACTTTAGGGATGGCAGTAATCACATTGGACTTGGCATCTAGCTTCAAAAGAATGGAAGGGGTGGCTGATTACGCGATCGATCGGTTCAGGAGAAGTGGGCTGGTTATTGTGCCAAGGCAGGCATAAGCTGTACCATCCATGAACACAGACACGCACACGCGACCGAACTGGTTAATGAAGGAGTCAATCTCAATAATATCCGCAAGGGTCTCGGCTATCCTTAGAGGAATATTAGAAAAAATACTAGCCTGGTGGCTGCGATACTAAGTTATTGGAGGGAGGAATTCAGTAGGGTGAGACAAGTCAATTTCAACAAGCCTTGAGTCTTGTCAACAGATATTGATTATCTACCGAGAGATTAAAATCTCTAAGGTGAGGGGGCAGCATGGGGTAATCTGCGAAATGTTTACGCTTCCCTGGGCAACTATGCCAAGGCGATTGAGTACCATCAGCAGTCGTTGACCATCGCCCGTAAGGTTCATAACTGCCAAATATAGAGAGCCAAACATGATTAGACTTCCTGGAATTAAAGTTTTAGCCCAAATTTACGAAAGTGCCAATTCCCTGGTCTATCGGGGAATTAGAGAACAAGATAACCAACCGCTGATTCTGAAAGTCCTCAAAGAAGACTATCCTACCCCTGCCGAACTGGTCCGTTACCAGCAGGAATATGAAATTACCCGTAGCTTTGAACTAGGGGGAGTTGTTAAGGCTTACGAGCTACGAAAACATAACAACACACTGGTAATGCTATTAGAGGATTTCGGTGGAGAATCCTTAGAGAGATTACTCGAAAAAAGACAGTTTACCTTATTAGAATTTCTCCAAATCGCCATTCAGATCGCTGAAACTCTGGGGAGAATTCATCAGTCAAACATTATCCATAAAGATATTAACCCGTCCAATATTGTTTTCAACTCTCAAACCGGAGAATTAAAAATTATTGACTTTGGCTTGTCCACAGTTTTGTCCAGGGAAAACACTACCTTAAAAAGCCCTAATGTTTTAGAAGGAACGTTAGCTTATATTTCTCCCGAACAAACAGGCAGGATGAATCGAGCGATCGATTACCACACTGACTTTTACTCGCTCGGAGTTACCTTTTATAAAATATTGGCAAACCAATTGCCTTTTGACGCTACCGATGCAATGGAGTTGGTTCATTGTCATATTGCTAGACAACCCGTTCCACCCCATAGAGTTAATCCCGAAATTCCTCTAGTCGTTTCAGAAATCGTGATGAAACTCATGGCGAAAACAGCCGAGGAACGATACCAAAGTGCTTTAGGCATTAGAGACGATTTGGCGCTCTGTCTGATGCAACTCGAAAATGGTGAGAAAATTGAAGATTTTGTTTTAGGCGAACAAGATATTTCTGATAGATTTCAAATCCCACAAACGCTCTATGGCAGGTCAAGCCAAATTGAAACGTTACTCGCAGCTTTTGAGCAGATAACTCATGGCATCAGCCAACTCATGCTCGTTGCTGGTTATTCCGGTATTGGTAAATCAGTATTAGTTCAAGAAATCTATAAACCAATTACTGAACGACGCGGTTATTACATTTCTGGTAAGTTTGACCAGTTTCAGCGAAATATTCCTTATAGTGCTATCGTCAGTGCATTTCGAGAATTAGTTCGACAACTGCTAACTGAAACATCCGAACAACTGCACCTATGGCGTGACAAACTCGTATCAGCATTAGGAGCAAACGGACAAATTATTATTGAGGTCATCCCCGAAATCGAACTGATTCTTGGCAAGCAACCAGCCGTCCTAGAGCTAGCAGCAACTGAGTCCCAAAATCGGTTTAACTTAGTCTTTCAAAACTTCATTCAGGTTTTTTGTCAACAAGAGCATCCCTTAGTTATCTTTCTAGATGACTTACAGTGGGCAGATGCCGCTACTCTGAGATTAATGCAGCTAATGATGACCGATGTAGATACGAACTATCTACTGCTGATTGGGGCATATCGAGATAATGAAGTCAGTGCAGCCCATCCCTTAAAAATTACCTTGTCAGACCTTCAAAAATCTGGAGTAACTGTAGATTCTATCTTGCTTTCGCCGTTAGATTTAACTTGTGTCAATCAGTTAATTACCGATACGCTTAAATGTGCCGCAGAAAGGGCAAAGCCATTAACCGAATTAGTGCTTGCCAAAACTCAGGGGAATCCGTTCTTCCTGAAAGAGTTTCTCCAGTCGCTTTATACAGAAAACCTATTAGATTTCGATTTTGTCAGTAGCAGTTGGCAGTGGAATTTAGATCAAATTCAAGCACGAGGTATTACTGATAATGTCGTTGAGTTGATGAATCAAAAAATTCAAAAGCTACCAGAACTGACGCAAGAAGTATTAAAAACGGCTGCTTGTATCGGTAACGAGTTTGATTTAAAAACTCTCTCAAGTGTAGGTAAAAAGCCGCAAAAAGAAACGGCAAACGAACTTTGGTCAGCCGTGCGAGAAGGTCTAATTGTTCCAGTGGGAGATGATTACAAATTTCTGCAAACAGACCGAAATCCGAATGAATTCAAGGTAGCTTACAGGTTTGTCCACGATCGCATCCAACAAGCCGCCTATTCTCTCATTCCCTCACACCGCAAGCAAGCAAGCCATCTGCAAATCGGTCAACTGCTGCTGAATAGTACCCCACCCCAGCAGCAAGAGGAAAAAATCTTTGATATTGTGAATCAATTGAATTTCGGCAGCAATCTGCTTGAAAACCAGCAGCAGCGAGATGAATTGGCAAAGTTAAACCTAATAGCTGGCAAGAAAGCAAAAGCCTCAGCCGCTTATCAACCCGCCCTTACCTACCTAACAGTCGGCTTGGGGTTGTTGAACTCCTCTGAGTCCTCCCTTAGCAAGGGCGGAAGTGAAGGCGGGTCAAGTTGGCAGACACAGTACGATATTACACTTGCTCTTTATGTAGAAGCCGCAGAAGCTGCCTATTTGTGCGGTCAATTCGATGAAATGGAGAGATTAGTTCCAATCGTGCTGCAACAGGGCAAAGCACTACTGGATAAGGTGAAAGTTTATGAAGTTAAAATCTCTGCTTATCTAATGCAGAACAAGCCATTAGAAGCAGTCCATACTGGACTAACAGTTCTGAAGCTGTTGGGAGTAAGTTTGCCTAAAAATCCCAGTAACTTAGATATTTTACTCGGTTTGATGGGGACAAAGTTAGCCTTGCGGGGGAAACGAATTGAGGACTTAATCAACTTACCCGAAATGACTGATCCGGATAAGTTGGCAGCAATTCGTATTCTATCGATTGTAAGTTCTGCTTCCTATATAGCTGCTCCCAACCTATTGCCGGTGGTTCTTTTTAAAGGTATCAATATATCGGTCAAATACGGTAATGCTTCCTTCTCATCAATAATGTATGCAGGTTATGGGTTGATTCTTTGCGGAGTATTAGGAGACATTGAATCCGGCTATAAATTTGGAAACCTAGCTTTAAGTCTATTAGAGCGGCTCAATGCTAAGAAAGTAAAAGCGAAAACAGTCTCTCTTGTTAATTTCTTTATCAGGCATTGGAAGGAGCATGGAAGGCAGACATTACAGCCTTTACTGCTCGCCTATTCGAGCGGACTAGAAACAGGAGATTTAGAATATGGGACATATTCCCTATTGTGGAACTCCTACAATTCTTATTGCGTGGGGCAGGAGTTAGCTGTTGTTGAGCGGGAGGCAGCCAAATACAGTGATACTATCCAAAAATTAAAGCAAGAGCGAAACTTTCATTACCTTAATCTAAATCGGCAGAAGGTTCTGAATTTGATGGGGCAATCGAAAAATCCCTGCCGTTTAATTGGTGATGTTTATGACGAATCGAAAAGACTGCCCCTTGATCTTGAGGCGAATGACCAAACAGTAGTTTTTCATACATATCTTGAAAAACTGACACTCTGTTACCTATTTGGAGAGTATGAGGAAGCGCTAGACAATGCGGCACTAGCGGAAAAATATATAGATAGTGCAGCAGGGATGTTGCCTACTACGTTATTTTACTTTTACGATTCGCTTGCAAGAGTTGCTGTGTATTCTTCCTCCTCAAAATTCCAGCAAGAACACCTATCTCGAAAGGTGCAATCTAACCAGAAAAAGTTTAAAAAATGGGCGCATCATGCCCCAATGAATCATTTACATAAATTTTATCTTGTAGAAGCAGAACGGCACCGAGTTCAAGGGTCAGAGGTTGTGGCAATGGACTATTACAAAAAAGCTATTGCTCTTGCTAAAGAACATGAATACATCAATGAAGAAGCACTGGCACACGAACTCGCCGCTAAGTTTTATCTCGCTTTAGATCAAGATAAAATCGCGCAAGTCTATATGCAAGATGCCCATTATTGCTATCTCCGCTGGGGGGCAACAGCTAAAGTTAACGATTTAGATACGCGCTATCCTCAGTTATTACAAAGAAAGCCCTCAAACAGGGGAACACTTAGCACAAAAATATCCACGCCGCCTACCACAACTGGCAGGAACACTTCTTCAGAGCTGGATTTGACCACAGTCATGAAAGCTTCACAAACCCTATCCGAGGAAATTGTGCTACATAAATTACTGGCGAAATTGATGCGGATTATTATTGAGAATGCGGGAGCGCAAGTTGGTTCTCTGATTTTAGAATCTCAGGAAAAATTGCTGATTGAAGCACAAGTATCTGTGGATTCAGAACAAGTCACTGTCTTACAGTCAATCAACATTGAAAATAGCGAACAACTGCCACTAGGTGTCATCCAATATGTTGCAAGAACTCAAGAGGATGTCGTTTTATCTGATGCTACTAACGAAGGAGTTTTTACTCGTGAACCCTATATTGTTAAAAAGCAGCCCAAGTCAGTCTTATGTATTCCTATTATTAATCAAGGCAAACTGATCGGTATTATCTATCTCGAAAATAATCTGACGGTGGGGGCATTTACCCCAGATAGATTGGAAGTTTTAAAAATTTTATGTTCACAAACAGCTATTTCGATTGAAAATGCCACACTCTATCAAAACTTAGAAGATAAAGTTAATGAAAGAACCGCTCAACTAGCTCAAGCTAACGGAGAAATTAGTACCCTGAATCGAAAACTCAAAGCCGAAAATGTCCGCATGAGTGCAGAACTCGATATAGTCAAACAACTGCAACAAATGGTGTTGCCCAAACAGTCAGAACTCGCAGCAATTGAAGGCTTAGAAATAGCTGGATTTATGGAACCAGCCGATGAAGTTGGCGGCGATTACTACGACGTATTGCAACAGGATGGTCAAGTCAAGATTAGCATTGGTGATGTCACGGGGCACGGTTTAGAAAGCGGCTTGTTGATGATTATGGCACAAACGGCAGTCAGGACGCTTCATAAAATGAACGAAACCGATCCAGTGAAGTTTTTGGATGTCCTCAACCAGACTCTTTATGACAATCTTCAGCGCATGGACTCCCCAAAAAATATGTCTCTAGCTATATTAGACTATGCCGGAGGCGTCCTGAAATTAAGCGGACAACATGAGGAAATGATTGTGGTACGTGCTGATGGAAAATTGGAGTGCGTAGACACGATGGATTTAGGCTTTCCCATTGGCTTAGTAGAAGAGATTGCCGACTTTATTACTCAAA